>JAUZOH010000239.1 GCA_030706565.1 Bacteroidota bacterium
ATGAAACATCTGGCCATTAATATCTGTGCAATAGGGAAATGTGCCAAGGGTAAGGCCCGCAAACGAAATATGGCCCAAACAGGCGATGCTATTTGCGTTACAGGTTATCTCGGCGATTCTGCAGGCGGACTGCAAGTTTTGCTAAATAAATTAACTTCGTCTGCCAACCACGATTATTTGCTTCTCAGGCATCACCTCCCTGAGCCCAGGCTTAAAGAGGGTCTGTTGCTTGCCGGCGATCCTGCAGTCCATGCCATGATGGACATTTCGGATGGCATTGCCTCCGACCTGAAACATATCCTAAAGGCTTCCGGCGTTTCGGCAAAAATCCAGACAGAGCTGTTGCCACTATCCAGACAATTGATTCAGACCGCCAAAGAACAGGACTGGAATGCCCTAGAACTTGCTGTTGGCGGAGGTGAAGATTATGAACTTTTATTTACCGTTGAAGAAAACAAATTTGATTCACTGAATAAAAAATTTCAAAACGAATTGGGCAAACCCATCATAAAAATAGGCCAAATCCTTCCCGGGAACCCGGAAATCCTGTGGTTTGAGGGAGATAAAGAAATTCATCTTTCACGTTCCGGCTTTAACCACTTTCAGTGATTCGAGGAATCTTTATATTTTCCCAGGACACTAATAATATAAAATACCAGGAAAAATTAATTGCATATATCAATTAATTATATCTTTGTGCCGAAAATAAATTATCAGGAATGGAAAACCAAAATTTGCCAGTCGGATTTATTATTGGCGGAATGATGAAAGCCATGTTCAGGGTGTTAAAAAGAAGAACTTTTGAATTGACTGAGACCAAGTTGACCATCGAACAATTTGGCTTGCTTTTTAACATAAAACGTGAAGGCGATGACATCATTCAAAAAGAAATGGCTGATATCATGGGAAAAGATCCTTCATCAATGTTAAGAATGATTGATTCTTTGGAGAAAAAAGAACTGATCAAAAGAGTTGTAGACACCAATGACCGGAGAAAAAACAAAATTTTGATCACCGAAAAGGGTGAAAAAACCATAAAACAATATTTAAAAATCGAGATGTCATTGAGTAATGAGTTAATTAATGACATTCCGGCCTCTGATCTGGAAGCCTTTCACAGGGTAATCAACCACATTAAGAACAAAGCAGAAAAAATGTAATTTTTTATCCTTATAATTGATATTGTCAATAATCTATAATAATCAATTATTGACGATAAACAATAATTATAATAAAAATAAGTTTCTATTGAAAAATCAGCCAACTCAAACTGTTGAAAAATTAATGGTGATGCAAAATATTAAATTATGAACTGGAAAAAAATTTTAATTGAAGGAATTATACTTATTGTATGCCTAAGTGCATGTAAAAACAAGCGAAATTTAGCAGATCAGGCTGAACAGGTCCAATCCTACCCTACTGCTGTTTTATCCCTACAAAATATTGAGCTGGAATCCGTTTATCCTGCTGTGATCAAGGGCCAGGAAGATATAGACATCAAACCCAGAGTTGATGGCTTTATTGAACATGTTTATGTTGACGAAGGTTCGATTGTTAAAAGAGGGCAAACACTTTTCAGCATCAATTCCCCATCTTCCTTACAAAATATTGAAAGTGCAAAGGCAAATTACAATACCGCCAAACTGGATGTGGAAAGGATGCGCCCTTTGGCTGACAAAGGGATCATCAGCCAGGTCAGGCTGAATGAATACGAAAATGCACTGGCTTCCGCCCAGGCTGCCTTAAAACAAGCCAGAGCAGCATTAAGCTGGGTAAGGGTAACCAGTCCCGTGAACGGGATTGTCGGCACCATAAATTACAGAACCGGAAGCCTGGTGAACAATTCCAATGTTTTAACCTCTGTAGCCAACACCACCAGCGTAATTGCATACTTTTCGATGAACGAAAAGGACCTTTATGAATTTATGAGAGATTGGAAAGGGAGTACACAGGCTGCAAAAATAAAAAATATGCCGCCTGTAAAACTTCAACTTTCAGATGGTACCGAATATGAACAAAAAGGCAGGATCGCAACCATATCCGGAGTAGTTGATGCAACTTCAGGTGCAGTAAACTTCAGGGCTTCTTTCCCAAATAAACAGGGACTTTTACGAAGCGGCAGCAGTGGAAAAGTAGTCATCCCCAAATATCTGAAAAATGTACTGGTGGTTCCGCAAAAAGCCACATTCAACCAACAGGATAAAGTACTTGTATATAAAGTTCAGGGAGATTCTGTAGTTCAAAAGGCAATAACCGTAAAATCCACTGCTGACGGACAGAATTATGCAGTTTTCGACGGCTTGTCACAAGGCGACAGGATTGTAACGGACGGTATCGTGACCCTTAAAAACGGCCAAAAAATAAAAATAAAATAATTCAAACAAAGACATAATGCTTAGAACATTCATAGATAGGCCGGTACTATCCACGGTCATTTCAATTATTATTGTAGTGTTAGGAATAATCGGCATTTATACTTTGCCGATTGAACAATATCCGGACATTGCGCCTCCAACCGTAAGGGTTTCCACAACATACAGCGGGGCCAATGCCAATGCTGTATTAAACAGTGTCATCGTTCCCCTCGAAGAACAGATCAATGGTGTGGAAGGCATGACTTATATGACTTCCACCGCCTCCAACGGAGGTTCTGCAAGTATCAATGTTTACTTCAAACAGGGTACGGATCCCGATATGGCTGCAGTAAATGTCCAAAACCGGGTATCCCAGGCCACTTCGCTATTACCAGGAGAAGTAACCAAAGTCGGCGTGACTGTGCGTAAACAACAGAGCAGTACGGTTTTGATGATCATGCTCAGGTCTGTCAACCCCGATTATGATGACAAATTCATTCAAAACTATGCAGCGATCAACATTATACCCCAAATTAAAAGAATTGCAGGGGTTGGCGATGCAAACGTCTGGGGCCCTAAAAATTACAGCATGCGCATCTGGCTTAAGCCTGATGCAATGAAAACATACAACCTGACCACATCTGAAGTAATTGCCGCCCTGCAAGACCAAAATATTGAAGCGGCTCCAGGGGAATTAGGGGCCAACAGCAACCAGACCTTTCAGTATACCCTGAAATATACAGGAAGACTCAAGACTGCCGACGAATTTGAAAATATCATCATCCGTTCAAAGAATTCAGATGTTTTAAGACTGAAGGATGTGGCCAAAATTGAATTAGGCGCCCAAAGTTATTCCTTTCTCTCTCAAAACGGCAATCACCCTTCGGTGCTGATCGGCATAAATCAAACTGCCGGATCAAATGCACAAGATATCATCAAGCAAATCAAACAGGAAATGCAAAAAGTTTCCAAGGTGTTGCCTCCCGGTATACAGTATGAATACCAGATGGACGCCAGCGCCTTTTTGGATGCCTCAATACATAAAGTACTCAGGACTCTGTTGGAAGCATTTATCATTGTCTGCCTGGTGGTTTTGCTCTTCCTTCAAAACTTCAGGGCAACGCTGATTCCTGCTTTTGCTGTTCCTGTGGCCATTATCGGTACATTTTTCTTTCTGAAGCTTTTTGGATTTTCCATCAACCTGCTTACTCTTTTCGCCCTGGTGCTGGCAATTGCAATCGTGGTCGACGATGCCATTGTGGTTGTCGAAGCTATCCATGCAAAATTGGATGCCGGAGAAAAGGATCCCAAAAAAGCTGCTGTCAATGCCATGAAGGAAATTGCCCCGGCTATTGTTTCCATTACCCTGGTTATGTCTGCTGTATTTATTCCGGTCAGCTTTATCGGAGGAACCAGCGGCGTATTCTTTAAACAATTCGGCTTAACCCTGGCACTGGCCATCCTGATTTCCGCATTAAATGCCTTAACCCTAAGCCCAGCCTTGTGTGCATTATTCCTGAAACCCGACAGTAATCCGGATGTGAAAGATAAAAATGTAGCAAGAAAATTTTTCTATTATTTCAATCTTGGATTTGGCTCACTGACCAACAAATATAAGAATTCCATAGAATTCCTGGGAAAAAGGAACCACCGGTGGATTACCGTATCAATCATTTTGGCCTTCACCTTGATCCTTTATTCCCTGATGAAAATAATACCCAATGGTTTTGTTCCGCAGGAAGACAGCGGTTCTTTGATGGGGATGATTACGCTTTCGCCCGGATCGTCGTTGGAAAGAACCGACAAAATCACGAAACGTATAGTCCGTATGGCCGAATCGATCCCTCATGTGAATAGTGTGACAAGCCTGACAGGATTGAATTTTATGAGCGGTTCAGGCAGCTCTTACGGTTCAATCATTGTTAAAATGGATCCGTGGGATAAACGGAAAATCACCACCAGCGAAGTAGCCGCCATCTTAAAACAAAAAACCGATACCATCAGGAACGCCAAATTTATGTTCTTTGCCGTTCCTACCCTGCAGGGTTTCGGACTAAGCAACGGCGTTGAAATGCAAATGCAGGACAAAACCGGCGGAGACATCAATAAATTTTACGGCGTCACTACAGATTTTCTGAATAAACTTCAAAAACGCCCGGAAGTCATGATGGCTATGAGTACCTTCGACCCGAGATTCCCTCAAAAACAGATCGAAGCCAACGTGGCAAAGATCAAGGACGCCGGACTTACCGTAAGTGAAGTAATGTCCACCCTGCAGGCTTATATCGGAAGTATGTATGTGTCTAATTTTAACTCTTATGGCAAGCAGTACCAGGTCGTGGTTCAGGCAGGGCCTGAATATCGAACCAAGCTGGATGATCTAAACGGCCTTACAGTAAAAACTTCGAACGGATCAATGGTCCCGATAACAGAATTTTTTACCATACGCGACATCACAGGGCCTCAGTCACTGACCCGTTTTAACCTCTATTCTTCCATGGATGTAACCATCATCCCGAACTACGCCAAAGGTTATACATCAGGGGATGTGATCAATGCCATGAAAAAGATACAATTACCGGAGGGTTATGGTTATGATTTTTCGGGTATGACGCGCGAAGAAGTAAACAGCAGCAACCAGACCATCATCATTTTTGCATTGTGCCTGGTCTTTGTATATCTTCTGTTAGCAGCCTTATATGAAAGTTACATACTTCCTTTGGCCGTAATCTGCTCGTTGCCAATCGGACTGGCCGGTGTATTCCTGTTTATATTTGTTGCCATGATGAGCGGAAGCGGAATTGTCAATAACATATATGTTCAGATATCCCTGATCATGCTTATCGGCCTGTTGTCAAAGAATGCCATCCTGATTGTAGAATATGCCCTGCAAAGGCGCAGAAAAGGGATGAGCATCATCAAAGCAGCAATAACCGGTGCAGTTGCAAGGTTAAGGCCTATTCTGATGACTTCCTTTGCACTGATTTTCGGGTTGTTGCCCCTGGCTATTGCCAAAGGAGCCGGTGCTATCGGGAACAAATCTATCGGAATCAGCGCAATCGGAGGTATGCTGGTCGGCACAGTCATTGGAATTCTTGTTATTCCCGTTCTCTTTATCATCTTCCAGGGATTAAATGAACGCGTCAGTAAACACAAAATAATTACAACTGATAACAATGATTCAATAAATTAAATTCCATGTACAAGAATAAAATAAATAATTTCAAAATATTGTTTCTCGTCGCAATGGCAGTTGAACTTGCATCATGCCATGTGACTAAAAACATCTATACGCCTCCTAAAGTAGATACGCTAAATATCCTCAGGAGTGAAGGGGGCAATAACCTTGACACAGCTACAATTGCAAATATTCCCTGGAAAGAGTATTTTAAAGATCCAAAACTTCAGGCCTTAATAGGCGAAGGCCTGAAGAACAATATAGATCAGCAGATTGCCATAACGCGAATCAAAGAAGCTGAAGCCACCCTGGATATGTCCAGGGCTGCCACTCTCCCATCC
>JAUZOH010000240.1 GCA_030706565.1 Bacteroidota bacterium
TATGTTTCAGGCAAATCGAACTGATAGGTAGAGCGTAACTGATCGCCAAAAATCATTGCTCCGAACTGATGATCTCCAATTTTAGTATCATAACCTAAGGCAGCCTGAGCATAAAAGGTCTGAACAGTTGAGGTCATGCTAAATGAATTGGTCTGATCAGAAATAGTTCCGTAACGGGTATAAGAAGTATCCCCTGCAGCACGTATAGAAAGATCGTAAACCGGTTGTTGTGAATTCCTGGTTATTAAACTGGAAGAAGTTGAAGATGCATTTACCTTAAACTTAGCATAAAGCCCAGGCAGCCAATTGTCGAATTTATACTTCATATCCAGGTTAGCCATAAGGTCGCGGTTATTATCCAGTTTATATCCGGAGCCGGTGGTCAGCTGGTAAAGGTTTGAGGTATAATTTGAAGCTCCCCCAAAAGACCCATTAGGATTGAATACCGGGTATGCCAGATTCGGGGTGGAATAAAGCGAATTCAAAACAGTTGAAGTCCCTGCTCCGGGCTGGCATCCTTCCTGGATACGTCCAAACAACTGCAAGCCAACAGTAAAATCCTTTGTGATATCTACATCTACAGAGGAATTAATAAGATAACGCTCTAACTTCAGGTTGGTATTATAGTCAACAGCATCGGAAGTTTTAAACATGCCTTGCTGATTCAAATAACTAACCGAAACAGAATACCGGGCATTCTTAATACCCCCGCTTACATTCAGAGAGTACTTGGAAATAGGTGCATTGTCCTTTGTAATTGTTTTATACCAGTTTACATCAGGATAGAGATAAGGAGATAATCCATTGCGGAAGGAGGCAAAATCATCAGCAGAAAAAGCTTTCAATTTTCCATCATTTTGAAGAGCCTCGTTATACAAATAAGCATATTGGTATGAAGATAATGGCTTAGGAGTTTGGAGACGGTTCTGAACGCCGGTTTCAAATGTAAACGAAAGCTTGGGAGCTCCTACAACACCTTTTTTGGTAGTAACCTGCAATACACCTCTGGAACTCTTCTGACCCAGCATAATAGAGGACAATGCATCTTTTAGCACAGTTATCGACTCAATGCTTTCCGGATCTATAGAGTAAATATCCCGCTGCACGCCATCCACAATGGTAACCGGCGATTGCCCCCTTAAGGCAAAGTACATTTCCGTATTATCGGTATTGCTGGATTTATAAGCAGTTGCTGAATTTACTAATGTTCCGGCAAGATCAGCTTGCGAGATCGCATCTGTTTTTGCCGTCCTAAAACCACTAATTTCCTGGGTATAAAACCCGGACAGCCTGCCTGTTAATGCATTAAGGTATAAAGGTGTAGGAGTGGTTGATAACTGACGGGTATATACCGAAGATACGGAACCAAGTACCTCTTTCGATTCCTTTTCATCGTATAAAACACTAACCTTTTCAGGAAATTTCAAATAACTGTCCAGCAATTTCACAGTTAATGCATTCGAGTTGTTTACGACCACTATTTTTGAATCATACCCATTCCGTTCCAAAACTATCTTTTGTCCCGGAGTAACTTCTCCAAGATTAAACTCTCCGTTTTGATTGCTGTTTCCCAGAAGTTTCCCATCCTTTGTAGTAATCTTAACGCCTTCCAAGGGACGCCCGAACTCATCGAGAACAACCCCGTTTCCTTTGCGCTGAGACATGGCCACGGTTAATGTATCTTTTCCTGAAGTATATATGGCATTTGCTGTACTCACATTCAGAGAAACCAATATAGTTCCTATGGTGAATATTTTTATGCAGTATTTTAACATATTAATCATTTTTAAGATTTAACAGTCATTGACACTTGACTCATTAGTCGTTTGAACACCCAAAGGTGTATTTAAACGGATCTGATGTATTACTGTAACCAACTTTAACAATTCCGGAGGCATCCGTGTAATAGTATTCGATATGGTCAATCGTTTTACCTTTCGGTATATTAAAGAAACCTCTGGGCCAAATATCAATTCTGTATTTAAGACCCCCTATATCTGATAATTTGGTTTTAGCTGTTTGTTCACAAACATTGTATGTTTCTCCGGTAGTAGTAAATGCCGTCGCACATAAATAAATATCTGTAACATTTTGTAGAGCTGTAGAAAGCACGGTATTGTCATAAGTTAAGGTAATTATGTCATTATCCGTGGCACTGCCATATACAGGAATAACCGAACTCAACTGTGGATTACAAAAATCTACGATATCACCAATACCGCCATTGACAGTAAAACAGCTTGAGAAAAAGGTTTTATTGTAATCGTCGGAACTACTGCTTAGCCCTTCATGTGAAGTTCCATAATAAAATCCCAACTTCACCAGCATATTCTGAGGACCTAACTTTGAACTAATTACAACATCAAAATTAAAATCCTGATTATTCACCAAGGTATAGACGTTGCTACTTCTGAACATAACCCACTCTACGTCATCAACCAGATTTCCGCCAATCCCAAGTTTCTTTTTGGCTGCTTCGGCCCAGGGCAAACCACTATTAGGCTCAACTTCAGAGGCCGGAATAACTGTTAAGGTCTCACCTCCTATTGGACTGGTAAACGAAACATTGGTATTTTGAGCGGCATGCCAACTTTTAGGTACTAAAAAACCGATCACCAACTTGGTTGAATATGGGTCGCCGGTTATTCTGGGTTGTACCCCGCAATGCATTGTAAAGGTTGAAACCTGGTTGGCTGTACCAGAACTGGGGACATCTACCCCATTCAGAACCAAGGCACACTGCACGAGAAAAGCAATAACGACAAGACCCAGACCAAGAATTACATATTTTATATTAAACTTTCCTATTCTTTTCATAATCAAAATTTATTGTACTTTTTCAAAATAATATTCGTACGTATTTTTGGTACAACCCGGGCTAAACTTCAATTTAATTTGTCGTTGGCCTTTAACAATCGGATATTCGAAGGTTAACTTCGTTTCCGAGGTTGCATTTTGGGGTTGAAACTTCAGATAGAATGGGTATTGAGGATCGTCAAAGCTATAAGTTCCGGGGTCGGTGGTAAAAAACATAAACTGATCCTGAAGCGTATAGGAATTATCAGCATTAAAAGAGATCCTAAAACTACTGAAGTCAACTCTGGAGGTCAAATCCTCGCCATTTCTGGTAAGCTGTATAATTTTCCAGGTACCCGTAAGATTTTTTACAGGTTCGGATATTGTTGTGATTTCTTTCTGGCAGGAAGAAAAAAGTAAGGCACAAAAAACCAAGCATGTGCTTAATACTTTCCAGGTATTATCTTTTTTCATAAACATAGATTTTTAAAATTCGAAAAAGTCATTTTAATATCCGGGATTTTGCAATAATTGAGCATTTTTAGAAACCTCAGATTCAGGAAGCGGCCACAGGTACATTTTGTCGGCAAAGTTATGTTTGCGTACCACAATAGTTTTATAGGTGAGGCCACTGGCAGTCTTGGTAAGTTCGGTTCCATGCATTATTGCATTATCGGTTTGCGATGCGATTTTCCATCTGCGTACATCCCAAAAACGGTGACCTTCAAATGCCAGTTCCACGCGTCGTTCGTCTTGAATTCTTTGTCTCATCTGAGCCTGGGTTAGTTTTTCAGGAAGTGAGTATGGATTAAGCCCTGCCCTTTGACGGATGGCTTCTACCGCATCATAAACAGCTTGGTCCGGGGTGCTCAAATATTCATTTCTGGCTTCAGCATAATCCAGCAAAATCTCAGCATATCTGAATAATGGCATGCAGCGGCGGGTTGTAGTACCAAACCAGGTAGGAGCCACGGATTGGTCAACCATCTTATAGGGATAATACCCGGTTGCAGTACCCTTATAAATAGCATCAACACCGGAAACAATCTTATCCGGATTAGTCGCATCGATGAATGTGCTTATCGGATGTAGCATGATATCGGGTCTGCTCCTTACTAAAGTCTGATCATGAATGATCGAATAATCAAACCTTGGGTCTCGGTTTTTATAAGGATTAGCAGGATCATATCCAGAACCATCGTCTGTAATAGAGAGACCATTATTCATTCCAAAAGCATTCACTAACTCAAGATAAGGGAAGGTAACCGGAGTACTCATGGCTGAAGGCGGTAACCACATATCTTCCAGATAGCGGTTATCCTGTGACATTTGTGCAAAAATCAATTCAGAACTTTTACGAAGCGTAAAAAGCTGATAAAACCCGTATCCGGGAGCGGTTGTATTATTCAAGTTTAACGAATATGCCCCGGAGCCAATAACTTCAGCAGCGGCATCCATGGCCAGTTTCCAACGTTCTTTATCATAGGTGGGATAACCGACTATAGATTTCAACTCGGGTCTTTTGGAGTCGTCTATGCTCCCACCATTAAACAATGGACTTGCAGCATACAATAAAAGCCTTGCCTTTAAGCTTTTACATGCCCCTCTGCTGACCCTTCCATAGAGAAGCCCGGACTGAACCCAGGGCAGGTAATTGGCAGCAGTATCACATTCGCTTACAATATAATTGACACATTTTTCGTACGTGTCACGAATCTGTGGAATATTATCCGAGGCAGTATAAAGCGTGTCGCCAACCAACGGCACTCCTCCATAATGTTCCAGCAATATAAAATAATACCAGGCCCGTAAAAACCTAGCTTCGGCTTTTACCCTTTTCTTCAGGTCGACAGAAAAGGGAACTGTTGGCAAATGTTTCAATAACATGTTCACAGCACGGATTTGACTATAACAGTTTTGCCATGCATCTTTAGCCACAATGGTGGAGCTAACCGTTCCACTGACAAACTGTATAACAGTATTTCCCGCACCTGCAACAGATGGTTCAGACTCATCACAGGCAGATTCAAGCCCACAAGTATATCGGGAAGGGCTAGAGCTAAATCCAACATTACCATAAATTGAATTTAGATAATTCATAACATAAGCACTATCTGCAAAAACAGTCTGCTCATTTAGTGTTGTAGATTGTGTTTTATCCAAAAAACTTTCCTTTGTACAGGAGATAATGGACAAAATCACGAGCAAACAAAACACGGTAACAACGTAAGTTTTCTTCATAAAAATTTGATTTACAGATTAAAAGAGTTAATCTCGGAAAATTAAGTTTTACTCTACAAAGTAAACTTCAGGCATTTAATCAATACATTTTAAGTTAATAAAACAATTACACTTTTTATTTATAATTCACCACTAAAAGGCAGTTCAGGAATAACAAAGAATTACTTAAACGATTTAGCAATAAGTTAAAAATGAATTTTTTAAAGACAAAATGAACTCTTAGGAAATGATGTTCATAAACCAACCGTAAAAGTTGGCTTAGTAATTGGGTCTGATTTTTAATGATTTGTTTTTCTTCATCGTTGGTTAGAATTTATTCATAATTAAGTTAATAGTATAAAATTCGCATTTTAGATTGGATGCTAAAATAATATCATAAAAACGTTTTAGCAAATTTTTTAAGCTCTTTTTTAAAAAAACCAAAATAAAAATAAATGATACTTGTGCACAGTTCTTACTGCACCTGCACCTTATATCATAACCAATTAAACATCAATCAATAATACTCCAATAAAACACCATCAATAAATTGGTCGCCCCGCGTTTGATGACAATAAATAGCAATCGCATTCTTTTCTGTCTTCAGCAAAATCGTTGGTGCAAAACTGATTTTCCCGGGTCAAATCCATTAGACAAAAAATATTCGTTTCATATAAATTAAGTATTAATACAAATCAAACACTTCCTCATAAATTTATTTACTTTTTACAAAAAACTTGGTAATCAAATCATTTCCAATCTTTATCCTCAATAAATATGATCCGGGAGCAAGTCCGGAAACATCAACTTCTTTTCCAACTACGCCACAGATCTTTACACCCTGCATATTGTAAA
>JAUZOH010000241.1 GCA_030706565.1 Bacteroidota bacterium
AAAATTAAGCAACATGAGAGTGACTCTTATTGTTTTGAGTATGATGGTTTTGTTGACTAATAATACCTTATCATCTGCCAATATGCTGAACCAACCGGATTCGGCTTACCTTTTTTCGTATGCCTCTACGAAAAATGCCGGCCACAATGGCTTACATTTTGCCTGGAGTATCGACCGCAGGCACTGGACTGCCATTGGTCCTGAATATAGTTTTCTCAAAAGTGATTATGGCGCCTGGGGATCTGAGAAACGTATGGTTGATCCTTTTCTTTTTCAGGATAGTTCCGGTTTATGGCATTGTGTTTGGAGCCTGAACGAAAGAGACGGGGTTTTTGCCCACGCTGATTCTAAAGACCTTTTGTATTGGGGCAGGCAATCATATCCGGTTGTTTCAAAGGAAAGGAATTGCCTGATGCCCGAAGTCTCCTGTGATAAAAATAACGGTTACTATACCATTTCATGGATTAGCACAAATACCGGAGATAATGAAATTTCAAGTGTCACGACTAAAGACTTCAAAAATTATACACCTGCAAAATTATTTTTACAAGCCAATCGTTTGAATGCCAGAGTAAATATTTCCATTGGAGAAAGGGTTGAAACCGGTATTGTCCACAAAGTACCCTGGGAAATTATCGAAGGTTTAATCCAAAAGCAACAATTGGATATTTACAATAGCCAGTTGAACAGTGAAAATCCCACGGGGGATTCTATACGATTTACTTCATTCAAGCCATTAAGTGCAACCATAACAGTTGATGCCTCAAAACCAAAGAAGATTAGCGATATGCTTACCGGCATTTTTTTCGAAGATATCAATTATGCTGCTGATGGCGGTTTGTATGCCGAATTGATCCAGAACAGGGATTTTGAATATATGCCTGGCGATAAAAAAGGTAATGATAAAAGCTGGAACAGTTATAAAGCCTGGAGTTTAAATGGAAAAGAAGGTTCTTTTACCATTGATTCCGTGTCTCCAATTCATCCCAACAACAAGCATTATGCGGCTCTGGATATTAAAAAGACAGGAACTGGCTTGGTGAACGAAGGATTTGACGGCATTGCCCTGAAAGAAGGGGATAAATATGATTTTTCGCTCTTCGCCCGCAGGGCTGATGCGAAAAACGAAAAATTAGTGATCCGTCTGATCGGGTCAAAAGGCGAGATATATGGGCAAGCTACTGTGAATGTAACTTCTGCCAAATGGAAAAAGTTCAGTTCTGTATTGGTTGCTAATAAAACTGTAGCCGATGCACGGCTTGAAATTGTCCCGCAATCTGACGGCCGTGTTGATCTGGATATGATTTCGCTGTTCCCGCAAAAAACATTTAGAGGGCATAAAAACGGTTTGCGTTCTGATTTGGCCCAGGTTTTGGCTGATATTCATCCCCGTTTTATGCGTTTTCCCGGCGGTTGTGTATCCCATGGCGACGGACTGGGTAATATTTACAGATGGAAGAATACTATCGGCCCGCTGGAAGCCCGCAAGCCACAGCGTAATCTCTGGGGATATCATCAAAGCGCGGGATTGGGTTATTTTGAGTATTTCCAGTTTTGTGAAGACATTGGGACAGAACCTGTACCAGTAATTGCAGCCGGTGTTCCCTGCCAGAATTCATCAACAGGCGGGGCCGGACAGCAAGGCGGAATTCCCATGTCTGAGATGGATAGCTATGTGCAGGATATCCTTGACCTCATTGAATGGGCCAATGGCGATGTACATACGAAATGGGGAAAACTCAGGGCTGAGGCAGGTCATCCCAAGCCTTTCAACCTGAAATATATTGGAATTGGCAATGAAGACCTTATTACCGATATTTTTGAAGAAAGGTTTACCATGATTTATAAGGCTATCAAGGAAAAACACCCGGAAATTACCGTAATCGGGACTGTCGGGCCGTTTTGTGAAGGAACCGACTACACGGAAGGCTGGAACATTGCTTCAAAGCTGAATGTCCCGGTTGTTGATGAACATTATTATCAGCCGGTGGGCTGGTTTATTAACAATCAGGATTTTTACGACAAGTACGATCGTTCAAAGCCAAAGGTTTATCTTGGCGAATATGCTTCATGGGGCAATACTTTATTCAATGCTTTAACCGAAGCGCTTTATCTTGCCTCTGTCGAACGCAATGGCGATGTAGTCAAAATGGCCTCGTATGCTCCTTTACTGGCAAGGGAAAAGCATACCCAATGGAACCCTGATCTGATTTATTTCAACAATACAGAAGTGAAGCCCACGGTTAACTACGAAGTTCAAAAGCTTTACGGGAACAATTCCGGGGATACTTACCTGGAAAGTAATTTAAGACTTTCGACCGATAAGACAGATGCCAGGAAGCGCGTAGCCGTTTCGGTTGTCCGTGACAGCAAAACCAATGATCTTATCGTCAAACTGGTCAATCTGCTGCCGGTTGCGGTAAATACTGATGTTAATCTGAAAGGGGTGGGCGCAATCGATTCTACGGCAACAAAAACCGTACTATCCGGCAGGCCGGTTGATAAAAATGTGAAGCCTCTGGTAGAAAACATCTCTGTGGGCGAAAATTTCAACTGTTCATTGCCTGCGTACTCCTTTACTTTAATCCGGATACACAACCAATAAATACTAGATACATGAAAACAAGATTTCATAAATTGATTTTTGGGGCTTTGGCATTTTGCTGGTCTTTTTTCCCCAATTTGATGGCTCAGGTTCCACCTGAAGTTGCTGAAAAAGACCAGGTCGCTTATCTTTTCGTTTATTTCACGGGAAATAATGTTGAAGACGAATCCGTTCATTTTGCAATCAGCAAGGATGGGTATAATTATTTAGCCCTGAACAACAATCAGCCTGTACTTGATTCCAGGAAAATCAGTTCGACGGGCGGCATACGCGATCCTCATATTCTTCGCGGCCAGGACGGCAAAACCTTTTATATGGTTGCTACCGATATGACCTCAAACAAGGGCTGGGATTCCAACCGGGCTATGGTACTTTTAAAATCTACCGATTTGGTCAACTGGTCGTCAACTGTGGTCAATATTCAAAAAAAATATCCGGGGAATGAAGACCTTAAGAGGGTTTGGGCTCCTCAAACCATTTATGATGCTGCTGCCGGGAAGTACATGATATACTGGGCTATGAAAAACGGGGATAATCCCGATAAAATTTATTATGCGTATGCAAATCCTGATTTTACTGATCTGGAAGGTAAGCCTAAACAATTATTTTTCCCTTCAAACGGAAAATCCTGCATCGATGCAGATATTATTTTAAAAGATGGCGTTTATCATCTCTTTTATAAAACAGAAGGGTATGGAAACGGTATCAAACAAGCCGTTACTTCTTCGGTGACATCCGGCAAATGGGACGAAATGCCGGATTATATGCAGCAGACAAAGGATGCTGTTGAAGGTTCCTGCGTGTTTAAGCTTTCCAACAGCAATAAATATATTTTGATGTACGATGTTTACATGAAAGGTAAATATCAGTTTACCCAAAGTACGACCCTCGACAGTTTTAAAGTAGTGGACAATCAGATTTCCATGAATTTTCATCCCCGCCACGGGACGGTTATGGCCATCACCAAAAATGAGTTGAAAGCATTGGTCGCAAAATGGGGTATGCCGGCCGGTTATCCGGAAATCAACAATAATCCGGTTCTGGAAGGTTTTTATGCTGACCCGGAGGTCCTCTACTCAAATAAAACAAAAAAATATTATATCTATCCCACCAGCGACGGTTTTGACGGATGGAGCGGAACTTATTTCAAAGCATTTTCTTCTTTAAATTTAAAGGATTGGAGAGATGAAGGCGTTATTCTTGACCTGAAAAAGGATGTTTCCTGGGGCAAGAAATATGCCTGGGCTCCCTGTATCATTGAGAAGAAAATCAACGGGAAATATAAGTATTTCTATTATTTCGTTGCCGATAAGAAAGTCGGTGTGGCGGTTTCCGATAATCCTGCAGGGCCATTTAAGGATTCCGGCCGTCCTGTTGTGGACAGGAAGCCTGCAGGCCAGACACGCGGGCAGGAAATAGACCCTGATGTATTTATGGATCCTAAAACCGGGAAAAATTATCTATACTGGGGCAATACATACATGGCAGTTGCTGAGTTAAATAAAGATATGTTGTCCATAAAGGAAAATACGGTGAAAGTCCTTACTCCTGCCAGATCCTTTGGTGAAGCCACTTATGTTTTTTACCGTAACGGGAAATACTATTACCTCTGGTCAGAAAATGATACCCGTAGTGAGAATTATTGCGTAAAATACGGGATGTCCGATTCTCCGACCGGGCCAATTTCAATACCTGCCAATAATCTTGTAATAGCAAAGGATACGGCACAACATATTTATGGAACCGGCCATAATTCTGTTTTGCAGATACCCGGGAAAGATCAGTGGTATATCGTTTATCACCGTTTCAGTTATCCCAACGGGGTGAAAATGGGCATGCCTGCCGGATTTTACAGGGAAGTGTGCATTGATAAAATGGAATTTAATGAAGATGGAACCATAAAGCAGGTGAAACCTACGCATAAAGGGATTAGTGCGATTAAATAATCTGCTTTACCTGTAATAAAATATCAAACCACAAAGTTCACAAGGATTACAATTAACTTGTATTCTCTGTGAACTTTGTGCCATTCGTGGTCAAACTATATCAAACTATATCAAACCACCTCAAACTATATCAAACTACCTCAAACTACCTCAAACTACCTCAAACTACCTCAGACCACAAAGTCCATAAGGTTCACTATTTTATTTTTCGGTGAAAATTCAAGACTTTGATTTTTTGTGTTTTCTAATCTCATTCTAATATCATTTTAAATTCAGTCTAAGATGCCGGGAATAACTTTGCGTTAAAAATAAGATAGTAATGTTATTCCGGAGATTATCGTTATGCTCATTGTTGCTGTTGACTTTCAATCTTTTTGGCCAGGAAAGTTCTAAGGATACTTTAAAACTTACCCTGAAACAGGCAGAAAATACTTTTATCAGCCAAAATTTATCTTTGCTGGCCCAGAAATATAATATTGATGCAAACAAGGCGCTTATTCTACAGGCAAAACTTTATCCCAACCTGGAAATCAATCTGGTGCAAGGCGCTTATAACCCTGTGACAAAAAAGTGGTTCGAGCAGGATTATCAAAACGGGGAACAGGCTTACCAATTGTCACAATTAATTGTCCTTTCGCATAAAATCAAGAAACAGACAAAAATTGCTGAAACAAATTACAAACTGGCCGAAGATAATTTTTATGATTTGTTGAGGACCTTAAAATTTGCTTTGCGAAGCAACTTTTATAATATTTATTACCTGCAACAGACCTCAAAAGTTTATGACCAGGAAATTACCGCTTTGCAAAATGTCGTAAATTCTTACGACAAGGTAAAAGATAAGGGATATGTTTCAAAATCGGATTTGGTTCTGGTTCAGGCTCAGCTATATTCTTTAAAAAGTGAATACCAGAATCTGATTGAAAACATAAACGATCTGCAAAGTCAGACCAGGCTTGTATTGCAGTTGCCTTCGAAAACTTATATCCAACCCTTTGTTGATCCGGAAATTGCTAAAGAAAGTCCGTTCGAATATACCTTAAAATCATTATTGGATTCGGCTTATCAAAACCGGACGGACCTGTTGATTGCTCAGGACAATGTGACATTAAGCCAGCAAAATCTTGATTATCAGAAAGCATTGGCTGTGCCTGACATTACCCTGGGGGCAGGCTTCGACAGGCATGGCGGTTTTGTCTCCAATTTTAGTGAAGTAAGCGTAGGTTTTGCAATTCCTATTTTCAATCGTAACCAGGGTAATATTAAAAATTCAAAAATACTT
>JAUZOH010000242.1 GCA_030706565.1 Bacteroidota bacterium
TGGGTGTATTGGAAAGGATGGCAATTATATTGGAATTGTTTTTATTAATGCTGTCGGTGGATGTTTTAATTTGCCCGAATTCCTTCAATGTTGGAGCAGTAACGGAAAATGGATTTACAGTACTGTTAAATGTCATGGCCACAGGCTTGTTATCAATGGAAGAATAAGAAACGACATTATTTAATTTAATATTGACTGGGACCCCAACAGAATTTTTTGCGGTAATAGTTAGTTTAGGGTTATCAAACGCAATATTCCCGCCAATTGCATTTGAAAAAATATCGATAAGAAAAGAATCTTTTGCTGAAACCAGGTTGTATTGTCCGACATACCCAAAAAGGGATTGGAATCCAATATCCTGGAAATTGGCTTTCACTTGTATATTCCCTGCTATAATTCCTGATCCGTTCAATGTTAAAGTATCGTTTGCAGGGAAAGTATTGAAGTTAGGCGAAATATTGGTCATGTGGAGGGTATATCCGTTTAGGTCAGCAGTGGTACTGTTTATCCCCTTTGAAACAGTTAAAACTTTTCTGAAGGGTTTACCATTCAATTTGATGGTTGGAAAATACAATATTAAACTGCCTGATTGATTAAATGTAGAGGTGATATTAAAATGCAAGGTACAGTTTTTGAGCTTCATGCTGTCAATTTTTTCCCCATTATTGAAAGAGAAACTAAAATTGTTGGTATGAGGGACAGAAACGCTGGTTTTACCCGCAGGGAATGTAGTCGGGAATCCCGCATCAGTACTGGAATATGTTTTCGAAAAATTTTGGGCAGGAATAGTTATCACTGAATTGGCCGAAATAGATTGAATTGGTTTATCATAGACCAGGGACAGGAAACCACTATTATCTTTTTGGACATAACCTGAAGTATCAATTTCGTTAAGAATATTCTGAATAGTAAGGTTCCCATGAGCCACGGGAATGGCAATCTTGGGATTATATTGAAAATAATTTGAGAAAGTATTAAAATCATAGGTTTTATCCACACATGCAGTTAGAAAAAAAACTAAGCCTGTGAACAAAAACATTACATTCGCTAGTCGTGTTTTCATTATATAACCGTTTTATTTTATCAAAAAGTAATGTTCATTTATGATGGTCTCTAATTTTTTGAGTCAATTTTTGCACCATCAATCATACTTAAAAAACCAGACAAACCTTTTTGAGGTTTTTTTGAATAAGCAGAAACAACCTCTTTTTTATGCCATATTATAATCAAAACCTGTGAGAAATAACTTCTCGTGCAGGCTTTTTTCAATGTCAGGATTTTGTTAATTAAGTTAATAGTTTTTCCTTAATCAACAGGCATAAATTTATACGAAAATATGAATTTTTTATCTTTCTTCTATATTTTCCAGAGACTATCTGCTTTTCTGATTATTTATCTTTTCTTTTAAAGTTTAAGGTGTTGAAAATAATTGAACTACAAAAAATTCTCCCCTCTGTTCATATTCCGCTTTGAACTGTCTGATCTATGTTTGGTCTGAATTGTTTTTTGAAAATGAAGAATTAAATTCTTAACGTTTAACCTTCTCTTAGAGAAAATGTATGTTGTTTGTTTTTCTACGGTTTTGAAGGGGAACCGCTAAAATTAAAAGATAATTGTTTTGGCAATTTTTTAATATCTTCGTGTTTTATAAAAATTTCAAACTCCTAAGGATTTAAATTAATATGCGGAAAGACAATAACTATGTCTGATCGTACGATATAACCTCATTTTTCGAAATGTGCGTGAAAATAAGATATATAACATTAAGTTTAATTTTTGTACTTCTTTTTAATAATTCCGCTAACGCGGCTACTTTGACACATTTTTCGTTTTCGGGCAAAAGTGGTTTCGATATGATGATGGGCTTGCTCGGAGGGCTTGCTTTCTTTCTGATAGGCATGAACATGATGAGCAAAAGTCTGGAACGCAATTCCGGCGCCCATTTAAGGAAAATGCTGGAAGGGCTTACCCGTAACCGTTGGATTTCTTTTGTAGCCGGCTCGTTTATTTCCATGATTATCCAGAGTAGTAGTGCTACAACTGCCATGACCATTGGACTGGTCAATTCAAAATTCCTGAAATTCAGGCAGACACTTGGTATTATCCTGGGGGCAGCAATAGGTACTTGTATTACTGCCCAACTTATTGCTTTTAAAATTACTGATTATTCGCTATTAATCATAGTTGCCGGCTTTTTGTTAAATAGTTTTGCCAAACATCCGAAGTATAAAAACATTGGAGAGACCCTTGTTGGTTTTGGATTGATCTTTTACGGGATGTATGTGATGTCCAGTTCTATCATTGTTGTTCAGTCCTATCAACCTTTTATCAATATCCTGGCAAAACTGGAAAATCCTTTGCTGGGTATTCTGATTGGTTCTGTTGCTACCGCTTTGTTACAAAGCAGTGCTGCTTTTATTGGTATATTGATGATTGTTGGTTCGGGTGGTTTGCTTACCCTTGATGCCGCCATTTCACTCTTACTGGGTGCAAATCTGGGTACTGCTTTTACTGCCATTGCCGCCAGTTTTAATACTTCCCGCGAAGCAAAAAAGGTAGCTGCTGCCCAGACTGTTTTTAAAATTGCCGGGGTGCTGCTTTTTGTTTGGTGGATTCCTGCTTTTTCACATTTTATTCAGAGTTTTCAGGGCCAAGAAATTGGAAATATGCATCAGGAAGGAGGATTATCCCGGCAAATTGCTAATGCATACACTGTTTTTAACCTTGGACTGGCCGCTGTTTTATTGCCTTTAACCGACGGGATAGCTAATATTCTGGATAGATTATTACCTGGTGAGGAAGAACAGGCAGGTTTAAAAACCAGATTTTTGGATAATAACCTACTTCCAACACCTTCTTTGGCTCTTAAATCGGCCAAACTGGAAACTCTTGATGTTTTTCATCTGATTGAAAGAATGATCAATTCAATTTTTAACATGTTCATGGAGAAGAATCCGGTGATTTTTTCACAGATCAAAGCAGATGAAGAAAAAGTAAATTATTTATATAAGGAGATTGATCATTATTTACTGCAAATCACCCGCGAAAACATAAGGGAAGAGAGGATAAATGAGGCTTTTCAGATTTTATATACGGTAAAAGAATTGGAGCAGATTGGGGACGTAATAGCTGTTAAGTTTGTAGAGAAGGCTCAGCAATGGTTGGATAGCGGAGGTGATTTTTCGCAGGAAGGCAAACGGGAAATAGAGGAATATTATCAGCTTACCATAAAGCAAATGAGAAGGGCCATGGAGGTATTTTCGGAGTTTAACCTGGAAAAGGCTGAACACATGAAGGAAAAATACAAACAATATCGCGAAATTTCTTTTGAGCTTGAACGGCATCATTTTCAGAGATTAAAAGAGGAAATGAAACAGTCGCTCGAAAGCAGCGATTTTCATCTTGAACTTATTGACGGATTACGAATTATTAATAGCCATTCCACCAATATTGCGCGCATCATTCTTGAATGGAGTGAAAAGGCTAAAGACTTAAATTAAGATGGAGATGATTAATCCTAAAATTAATGAAGGTTGGAAAACTTTACTTAAAGAGGAATTTGAAAAACCTTATTTTTATGATCTTCGGTCGTTTTTGATTGAGGAGAAGAAAAAGTATAATGTTTATCCTCCCGGAAATTTGATTTTTAATGCTTTTGACAGCACTCCTCCCGATAAAGTCAAGGTGGTTTTGCTAGGGCAGGACCCTTATCATGGGAAAGGGCAGGCTCACGGGTTATGCTTCTCGGTTCCCGATGGGATAAAACCCCCTCCCTCACTGATCAATATTTATAAAGAAATGAACAGCGATCTGGGGCTTCCTATTCCTCAAACTGGCAATTTGCAGCCCTGGACAAAGCAAGGGATTCTTTTGTTAAATGCAACTCTTACGGTAAGGGCAAACCAACCCCTGTCGCATCAAAATAAAGGCTGGGAGCTATTTACAAATACAGTAATCCGCATCATTTCCGAAAAGAAAACAGGTATAGTATTTTTACTTTGGGGAAGGCATGCCCAGGAAAAAGAATCTTTAATTGATACATCCAAACATTTTATTCTGAAGGCTGCCCATCCTTCTCCCTTTTCGGCCAATAACGGTTTCTTCGGTTGTAAACATTTTTCCAAAACAAACGAGATCTTACGGAGTTTGGGCAAAGAGGAAATTGATTGGAAATTAAACTAAGATTAAAAGAAGTAAATTGAAATGAACAAAGCATACAAAATTGTTGAAGTAGATGACCGGAAGACTGAACAGGAGTTTTTGTATCTTCCGGTGAGGCTATATAAGAATGATGATAATTGGATTCGTCCATTGGATAAAGATATTGAGGATGTTTTTGACCGTAAAGTCAACAAATATTTCAGGGATGGGGATTGTATCCGTTGGATATTAATGGATGCTGAGGACAAAACAATTGGGCGTGTGGCAGCATTTGTCGATTATAAAGGTTCTCTAAAGAATACTCAACCCACAGGGGGGATGGGTTTTTTTGAATGTATAAACGATCAGAAAGCAGCTTTTTTGCTTTTTGACCAATGTAAAAAATGGCTGGAAAAGAAAGGGATGAAGGCCATGGATGGTCCGGTGAATTTTGGTGACCGCGACCGCTGGTGGGGGGTTTTGGTTGATGGATTTGTTGAGCCCAACTATTGTATCCCTTATAATTTCCCCTATTACAAGGATCTGTTTGAAGCTTATGGTTTTCAAAATTATTTCAATCAATATACCTATTACCGGCTTATCAAGGAAGCCAAAGAAGGCCTCAGCCCGGCAATAATTGAGAGGGCTGAGCGTATACTCAAAAACCCGCGTTATACCTTTAAACACCTGGATTTAAAAGACGTAGATAAATATACGGAAGATTTCAGGACTGTTTATAATAAAGGTTGGGCGAATTTTGCCGGCGTAAAGGAAATTTCTGAGGCTCACGCCAAAGCCTTGATGAAGACCATGAAACCTATCATTGATGAAAAATTGATGTGGTTTGCTTACTTCGATGATCAACCGGTGGCCTTTTTCCTGATGGTGCCTGAATTAAATCAATATTTTAAGTATGTCAATGGCAAAATGAATTTTGCAGGAACCATGAAGTTCCTCTACCATAAATGGATGCGCCATTGTACCAAAGCCTGTGGAATCGTCTTTGGTGTTGTCCCCGAACATCATGGGAAAGGAGTGGAAGCTGCCATCATCATGGCCTTTTCGAAAGTTGCTTTTGATTCGAACTTTCAATATAAGGATTTGGAATTTAACTGGATAGGGGATTTTAATCCCACCATGATGCGTTTGCTTGGACAAGTAGGGGCAAAAATTGTCAAGACCCATGTGACTTACCGTTATATGTTCGATCCTTCCCTACCTTTTAAACGGGCTGCACACGTAAGCTAAAATATTTATAATTAATTTTGCAAAAAAATAATCCGGAGGGATTAAACGAAATATCGTGAATTGTTGGCTGTTTCGATGATAAGCGATAAATAAACCAGTTTAATTTTTCCGGAAAGCAAATTTTATTCAGAATGATCACACGTAAAGATATCGAATTAATGGCACCTGTTGGTTCGTACGAATCGCTAATGGCTGCGATTCAGGCAGGTGCTGATGCAGTTTATTTTGGTGTCGAAAATTTGAACATGCGTTCCCATAGTTCCATTAATTTCACCCTGGACGATCTCGAAAAGATTGTTTCCATTTGCCGGGAACATGAAATAAAATCCTACCTGACGTTGAATATCATTATTTATGACAAGGATATTCAACAGATGAAAGATGTGGTCGACAGGGCTAAGGCTTCAGGTATTTCTGCCATTATTGCAAGCGATATTGCTGTAA
>JAUZOH010000243.1 GCA_030706565.1 Bacteroidota bacterium
AACGAATTGTTTTTATATGGTATACATTGACAAATAATATATTTTTTTAAATTAAAGGGAAGTAAAATCAATTAACCGGTATAAACAACGAATCAAAACCACATAAATAATTGTGATTAAAAATGTTATACATTAATTATTGTTTGTCTTCAATTTTTTGGGGTTTAAATTTCATAAAGGAATGAAAATTGATCGCTGCAATAAAAGAAGGCATCGAAAAAGTTAAATGGACATAGAGGCCTATTATTCAATATAATATATGTGTTAAAGTAAAATGAAAATAAAAAAATATTTATTCATTGTTTTGTCCTTTTGGATTTCCAATATATGGGCTGGTCCTATAAAGGCAACAAAATCAAAGCAAAGCATGGATGAGTTCGTTGGTAATCTGATGTCAAAAATGACAGTAGATGAAAAAATAGGGCAATTGAACTTATCCGGTGCGGGCTATGTCGTTGCCGGACAGGAAATGAACAGCGATATTGCGAAATCCATTTGCAAAGGGCAGGTGGGAGGGATACTCAGTTTAAAGGGATTAAACACCATACGTGAGCTGCAGACGGTAGCTGTAAAAAAAAGCAGGCTGAGCATTCCCCTTTTGTTTGGCCTGGATGTTATCCATGGTTATGAAACTACCTTTCCCATTCCTCTTGCAATGTCGTGCAGCTGGGATATGGATGCGATTGAAAAGGCCGCACGTATCGCTGCTATTGAAGCCAGTGCAAACGGAATATGCTGGACTTTCAGCCCGATGGTGGACATTTGCCATGACGGGCGCTGGGGCAGGATTGCTGAAGGGGCAGGGGAAGATCCTTTTCTGGGCGCTGCTGTCGCTACTGCGCTGGTTAAAGGATATCAGGAGGATTTTTCATCAAATACCGATATCATGGCCTGTGTGAAACATTTTGCCTTATATGGCGCAGCCGAAGCCGGACGCGATTACAATTTGGTAGATATGAGCAAAACCAGGATGTTTAATGAATATTTTCTTCCTTATAAAGCAGCTCTGGATGCAGGAGCAGGCAGCGTAATGACATCTTTCAACACCATTAACGGCATACCTTCTACCGCCAACAAATGGCTGCTTACCGACTTATTGAGAAATCAATGGAATTTCAAGGGATTTGTGGTAACCGATGCCACGGCCATAGCAGAACTTATCAATCACGGGATGGGCAGCAATATGCAAGAAGTTTCGGCTCTTGCGCTAAATGCTGGTGTTGATATGGATATGGGGTCTCAGGGATTCGTTAACACCCTTAAACAATCCCTTAACGAAGGGAAAATCAATGAAGATGAAATAAACAATGCATGCCGGCATATCTTGGAAGCCAAATATAAATTAGGTTTATTTGGAAACCCATATAAATACTGTGATGTCAACCGTTCCATGAAAGATACCGGTACCCAGGAGCATCGTGCATCAGCCAGGAAATTAGCGACAGAAAGCTTTGTGTTGTTGAAAAATGAGAACAATCTGTTGCCCTTGCAGCGTAAAGGAACGATTGCCGTGATCGGGCCTTTGGCCGATGCATCCAATAATATGGTCGGTACCTGGAGTGTAGCGAAGAACGGGAAATCCTTAATTGAAGGTCTAAAACAAACCGCCGGCAACGACGTGAAAATTCTTTATGCAAGAGGCTGCAACCTGACTAATGATGAAAAATTTCAGGAAAGGGAAACAATTGGTAGTCCGCTTTACCGGGACAATCGCAGTAAAGAGGAGATGTTAAAGGAGGCTTTAGAGGTGGCCGGTAAATCAGATATTATCATTGCTGCTTTGGGAGAGTCTGCCGGTATGAGCGGTGAAAGCAGCAGCCGTTCGGACCTAAGAATGCTTGACGTTCAGCAGGAATTGCTGGAAGCATTATCAAAGACTGGGAAACCTATAGTGTTAGTCCTTTTCAACGGGCGTCCATTGGTACTTAAATGGGAAAAAGAAAATATTCCAGCCATTCTGGATGTATGGTTTGGTGGAAGTGAAGCTGCATTGGCTATTGGTGATGTTCTTTTCGGAGATGCAAATCCTAGCGGAAAACTAACGGCATCATTCCCGCAGAATGTAGGACAACTCCCATATTCCTACAATCATCTGAATACGGGACGCCCTCTCGAAAAGGGACAATGGTTCCGGAAGTTCCACAGTGAATATCTGGATGTCAGCAACGACATGCTTTTTCCCTTTGGTTTTGGTTTAAGCTATACCAGTTATCAATATAGTGATATGAGGCTTAGTTCACCCGCGTTGAACGCTGACGGATCAATTATGGCAAGCATTACTGTAACAAATACCGGGAAAAGGGACGGTGATGAAATCGTACAGATGTATTTGCAGGATGTGGTCGGAAGCATATCCCGCCCGGTTAAAGAATTAAAAGGTTTTAAACGAATACATTTGAATGCCGGAGAATCAAAACAGATAAATTTTACCATAACATCAGACTTGCTCAAATTTTACAACGATAAATTACAATTAATTGCAGAACCGGGAGAATTCCGGGTCATGATCGGACCTGACAGCGAAGACTATCAATCACAGTCGTTTAAATTGGAATAAAATATAAGCAGGCGGGTGTTCAATATTTTTAGGACACCCGCTTTGTAATCTTACTGAAATCAATTCCTGATATTTAATCCTGCGAAAGCTGAATTTTCTTTTTTTGAAAGCCTCATAACGGATTTGCTAACATTTTCAACCGCTGAAGTTAAGTTTAAAAATTCATATTTGTGAAATAATGAAATAAGGAAAACACAGAGAAAAAGCGCTTAAGGAACGCATCCAGATTATGTATAGAACATAAAAATATATTCAAATTAATAGACTTTTTATTATAATACACTTATTTTTAAATTTTAATAATTTGATGTGAATCAGATCTGAATAGGAATGTAGTATAAATGAAAACTTATAACTGTATTTGTCTTTTGTTTGGGCTGTTGTTTCTGAGTATATCCCAGAATGTTGTATCCCAAAATAAAAATATCCTGAGGATTGGCAATGAAAAATGGCAGGCAACGATAGATGGGAAAGAGGGGAAGTTGATTTCGTACCGGCAGTATTTGAATAATAAATGGGAATATATTCCTTTCCGGACAGATAGTATGGGCGGGATTGCCTTTGAAGGTGTTCATCTGCATCCGGCTAAGGAGCCCTTCTCTTTTTGCGGGAAGAAAGGGGATATTGAATTTCAACTTACTTATAACAAGGCAAATGACCATTTGATTGTAAGATGTTCTGTGGCAAACCAGGGTAAATCCACCTATACTCCTGAACGTCTCAGGTTGATTTTAGGAATTAATTCGGAAATGCGCAGTTATCCTGACTGGGACAAGAAATTTTTCCCAACTCTGCTACGTTGTGAAAAAAATTTTGCATGGGGATATTTTATGTCTCCCCGGCAAGTGGTTTTCGGAGTAGGTGTGGAAGAACCGGTTGCTTCTTATGGCCTGAACTATATCTATGAAGGTATCAAACAATGGAGATGGGGACATCAGATATTAACGGCCAGCCTGGATTTACTGCATGGTCTTCCTCTTCCGGCACGGCATCCTCAAAATTTAACCTCTTTGCCAGGCGGCGAAACAAAGACCTGGACCTTACATTTAGGGGGCATGGCACGTTTATCCTCTTTGAAAAAAGATTTATCAAGATGGATGAAGGCTCCGATGTTGGAAGCTGAAAGATATGTCCTGTCGCCGGGAGAATCTGCAAGAGTATCCATCTATTGCCCTCATGAAATTCACGAACTAATGCTTTTGTATCCTGACGGAACTTCCAAGGTTATTTCTACTCAAAAGGTATTAAAAGGATTTTTTCATGCGGAGTTTGTCCCCAGGCAAAAAGGGACATACCGTTTGGATGTTGAAGACTCTAATGGGAAAATAGCGGAAGGGCAGATATATGTGCACGAACCATGGTCATGGTATTTGGAAAAGGCCCGTGATTTCGTTGCTAAAAATCCTCCGTTCTTTGGGCCTTCCTGTGAAACATATTATGGATATTATGCTGGCTTTCTGGGGGCTCGGTATTTCCCGGATAAACGGGAAGATGATGGACTGGAAGGCCGTTTTCAACATACCCTGCCTTTAATTATTGATACTGCAACCGGTTTACCCCGTAGTAAAGAAGTACTTCCCAAAAGGGTACAAAATTTTTCTTCTTTAACGGGGATATTGGTTGATCTATGGAAGGCAACGGGGAAGTTGAAATATCTGGAACAGGCCTCTCGCGTCGGGGATTATCTGTGCTCGGACTCTATTCAGTGGGCGGACGGATCCTACCGTTCCGGGAAGGTCGATTATTCGGCTGTTATTTACCCTGCTAAATCAATGTGGGAATTGGCAAGTGCCGAAAAAATACTTTCTTCAAAAAACGGAATATGGAAGCAACGGTATGAACGTCATTCCCATTCCGCCATCAGGGCAGCAAATCATTTATCGAAATATTTGGACAATATTGAGACGGAAGGTGATATGACCTTCGAAGACGGAATGGTTACCTGCAGTGCTTTGCAAATGGCCTTAACCGGACTGAATGAAGACGACAGGGATATTCGCAATCGCTATGCCGCAGCTGCCCGCTATATGATGAATAAACATCAATGCCTGGAACAGCTTCAGATACCGGATTGCAGGATGCGTGGTGCTACACTTCGCTTTTGGGAGGCTTTAGACATTTATTTTTCACCCAATCAGGTAATGGATTCCCCTCATGGTTGGACGGCCTGGAAAATTTATGCCCTTTATTATCTCTATTTATTGACCGGAGATGAGCACTATCTGACAGATTTTATGGATACCTTAGGGGCTTGCATACAAGTAATGGATCTGACCGGGCACCTTCGTTGGGGATTTATTCCCGATCCCTACGTGAATGGCCGCCTATGTGTTCCGAAAACCGCTAACCCGCATGACTGGCAGACGAAGGATTCTATTGTCGGAGAACAATATCTGGAGATGATAAGCCCGTGGTTAAGGCCGGACAATGAAAATTCCATTTGCTTTTTCGGAGGAAGAGGTGGTAGCGGAGACAATACGGTTTATGAGATCTTTAAAGCAATGGAAGAATGTGTCTTAACGACAAGTTATGTCGTAGTTGAAAAAGATAAAAGGGTAAAGACCTGGAATTGTTCGGCCAAATGGGGGAAAGATGGTTCATTGTGCGTTATTCCTGCTGAAAAAATTATAGAAAGAATTCATCTGAATTGTATGACTAAGGTCGATATAAAAACAGTTTTATCCGGAAAATCCTTTAACAAAAAACAATTTAAGGGCATGGCCTGGCTGGGTAAAACTCCAGACCTGATTAACTAGTAGGGAATAATTCCCTTTATAGAAGTATAATTCCACCTAAGATTGTTGTTTATACCTTTAGGGGGATAATATAATAAATTGAAGTTTCGTGAATAGTATTTTAAGTTATAAATTATTCTAAAAAATAAAGTTGAATTATTTACGAAATATGATTAATATTCCGGTTTACTGGTTCTTGAAGAGTGGAAGAAGGGTTAATGATGGGCAACAGGAGCAATACAGACAGCAAAATGCATATAGGAATCAAAGCCTGTTGGTGTTGGAGGTTTTTTTTATGAAAATGTTGGGAGATTAATTATTGAATGAATTATCGTTTTATAAATCAAGGTTTCAACTTATGAAAATTATCTGTTATCTGTTTTGTATTTTTGTGATATTGTTATCATTCAAAAGCAACGTATCCATTGCAGCAAATAAAGATGAAGAAGGCTGGATATTAAGGTGCGATGATTATAATGGTGATTATACGGGAGCACCTGTTGCCAACGGGACGATAGGCATCCTGCCATGGAAAGA
>JAUZOH010000244.1 GCA_030706565.1 Bacteroidota bacterium
GTCACAAACCTTGCAAAATATACAAAACTTCAAAGAACGGTTAATCAGCCTGCCTTCAAAAAATATCAAAAACCTCATTAAGTACATAGTCCATAGCCCGGCGTTTGTAGTTCAACACGGACTCATCGCCGGGTCTTGCAGGCCGCTCAGAGTCCTATTTATTATTGTGTGCTGCATTTAATTTTTTATTTACAAAACTATGCTCTTTATCGGATGGTTACGAAGATTTGAAATTACTCTATTTTTATATATTCAAAATTTATAGCTTTCTGATATACATTGATGGAGATTTTCCTGTTATCTGTTTGAACACTCGATAAAAACTATTTGGAGAATTAAAACCAACTTTATAGGAAGTCTGCTCAATATTCATCATATTGTCCGTTAATATTTCTATTGCCCTAACAACTCGTAGATAATTAAGATAATGTACAAAGCTTATATCTGAATTTGTAAACAGACGAGTTAGGTTTCTTACAGAAAAACCAAAGCGTGAAGCAACGCCTTCAATGTTTAAATCTTGATTTATATTTGCATTAATATACTCTAGTACTGGCAGCAAACGACTATCTTTTGCAATGAAAAATGGTAGAGTCGGAAACGATGCTTCTATACATATATTTGGTAGCAGCCTAAAAAAACTTATTGCAAAAGAGAATGTTTCGGGTGTTTTATATCTATTAATATACGATAGCGTACTTATAAATTCCAGATTACGAGCAATTAACTCATCTGTCCCATATATGGAAAATTTGTCATTCCTGAAGTCTTCAATATAAAAATAACAAACAAGTAATGATATTTGAAGATTGTTACTCGATAGATGATGTGATACACCGGAAGGTATCCATATCAAATGCCTATCTGTAACAAAATAACTAATATCATCTACCTCTATATGAAGGGTTCCCGATAGAATATATATTATCTGATGCTTATTGTGTGCGTGTGGAGACCAATCGACTTCCTCGCGTCCTGTAACCTTAATTAAAATATCATCCGTTGATGTACTTTCAATTGAGGAAATATGTTTCTCTTGCCCTGTTTTCATTTGGCGTAAATTGCATTATTAATTTCTTAATATACAAATTAAGAACAAAGGTAATTAAATACCTTCGCGCAGTCAAATTCAATTAGAATTTTTAAAGAATTTATATGATGAGCAAAACTGAACTTTTGCGTAGATATCAAATCTTAGGTGTCTCACTTTTTATTATTGTATTTGGAATCAGTAGTATTACTTGTTCCAATCTGGGAACCTCACCTATATCGAGCATCCCTTATGTGGCAAGTCTTAATACTCCACTCCCACTAGTAGTGTATTTTTTTGCTCTCACAATTGTTCTTATATGCCTACAAATTGTTGATGTCGGGCAAAAAAGGGACAACAGAGCAAAAGGTTAATCTTTTGATGCAAATACCGTTAGAAAATGAAAAAAATAAAGAAATACAAACTGAGGCTTATTGCCGTAATGCTCTTTTTTGTGCCTGTGATAGTGTGGGGTCAGGCGACGATGAAACGAACGATGAAATTGAATGAAATTTTTATGCTTGCTGACAGTTGCAGCAGGCGGATAAGAGCCAGCGAAGCAGCAGCGAAGACGGCAAATGAGTCAATGCGTGTATCGAAAAATGCCATGTTACCTGACGTGAAGTTTGATGCCATGGCTACCTACAACAGCAACGCATGGGTCTCGGATCGGAATTTCGAAAATGGACAAACCTTCTCATCTCCACATTTCGGAAACAGCTTTTCTTTCGAGGTGTCGCAGGTGCTTTTTGACGGAGGGCCGATAGCCAATAAAATCAAGGCTTCACAAATAGAATATACAATAGCGGAGTTGGAAGCAAAAGGCGAGCGTCAGCAGGTGCGATTCCTGCTTACAGGATATTACCTTGATCTTTATAAATCGATTAATCTGCTGACTGTTTATGAAAAGAACATCGAGCAGACGCGCGAAGTGATAGCTGTTATGAAAGCCAAAGTGGATGCAGAAATAGCGTTGGAAAACGATATTACCCGCTATGAGGTGCAGTTGCAAAACCTTTTGTATAAGAAAACTGAGTTGCAGGGTCAGGCGTCTATCTACAACAGTCATTTGGTTTTGGCGTTGGGACTGCCAGAGGGAACAGAGATTGTACCCGATAGTAGCATGCTTGACTGGGAGAGCAAACGATATACAGAAAGCGAGTTGCAAAGCATGGCGACGCTGAATTCTCCCACTTTGGAGCGAAGCCAATTAATGATAGGGCTGGGTCAAAAAAAACAGAAGATAGCCCGGGCAGGATATATGCCTAAGCTGAGTCTTGTAGCAGCCGATAAGCTTTTGGGGCCTATAACGTATGAAATCCCAATCTTGAACAACAATATCAACGTCTGGTATGTGGGAATGAGATTGATCTACGACATCGGCAGCCTTTACAAGACACCGAAAGAAACCGCAAGAGAAAAACAGGCGGTATGCCAGGCTGAGGAGCAATATGCTGCCACACAGGAGCAGGTAACAATGGATGTAAAAGAGGCTTATACAGATTATGAGAACGCATTCGTACTGCTTCGTACACAGGGAAAAAGTCTGCAACTGGCAACGGAGAACCGCAATGTGATCTTCAAACAATATTCGAACGGCTTGGTGCTGATTATTGACTTGCTGGATGCTGATGATCTCAAACTATCCGAAGAAATACAAGAAATCAATGCTCAAATCAATATTATATACAATTACTACAAGCTGCTATATGTGACAGGAACTTTATAAACCAAAGATAAACAGAAATGAACCATAAAACAAGAAAGATTATCAGAAACGTCAGTGTGCTGCTGTTCGTGGGAATAGGATTGATATGGATCTGTTCCAAGTTTGTCCATCTGGGAAAAGTAGAATATACAGACAATGCACAGGTGCGACGTTATATGGTGCCTGTCAACTGTCGTGTGCAGGGATATATAAAAGAAGTTCGTTTTGACGACTACCAGGAGGTGAAGAAGGGCGACACTTTGGTTGTGATAGAAAATGCGGAATATAAGCTAAGGGTTGCTCAAGCGAAAGCCGATTATCAGAAAGCATTGTCTCAGAGTACGGTGATTGAGGCGACAATTTCTACTACTGCTAGCAACATGGACGTATCGGATGCAGTTATCGAGGAGTCTAAAATACGAATGGAACAGGCTGAAAATGATTACAAACGCTATGATATGCTTTTTAATCAGAAAGCCGTAACGCGTCAACAATATGAAGCCATGAAAGCCGATTATGATGCGAAGAAAGCCAAATACGAAATGCAGGTAAGACAAAAGAGAAGTACCTCAAAGATAAAAGATGAACAGGCCCAATGTCTGGATCAGAACCAGAGCAACATTGAGGTGGCAAAGGCATCACTGGAATTAGCGGAACTGAACCTTTCATATACTGTAATTCTTGCACCGTGTGATGGTGTTGTTTCGCGCAAGGCTATTCAGGAAGGACAATTCGTCCAACCTGGTCAGACTCTCCTTTCGATAGTGGAAAGTGATAAGGTGTGGGTAGTTGCCAACTATAAGGAAACCCAAACTGCCAATATCAGAGAAGGTATGCCTGTAGATATAAAGGCAGACGCAGTGTCGGGAGTCCTCTATCATGGCGTAGTTAGCAAGATTTCAAATGCTACAGGAGCGCAGTATTCTGCGATACCGCAAGACAACTCTGCAGGAAACTTTGTCAAGGTAGAACAACGCATCACTGTAAAGATAGCATTTACCGAAAAAAACAAAAAAGAAGATTTAAAACTCCTGAGTTCAGGGATGAACATGGAATGTGAAGTAAAATACAACAAACATGACAAAGCAGTTTCCCGATGAGGTAGTTATGGCACGCCGTATTATGGCATGCAAAGATTTTATACCTGTAAGGTTGCGTTTCATAATCTTTCTAATCATCATCGTTATCTATCAATTTGCAGGTGGAGTTTACATTTCGGCAGTCAGCCAAATGGCTGGATCGATGTCGTGGATCAACGAAGACATCATGATGGCAGGATACGCCACGCTGGCAGGTCAGACCATGATTTTCCCCGTGCTTTTCCGTATATTGTTCCGATTCAAGACTCGCGATATTCTGATGGTGGTCACGTTAGCACTGATAGCAGGCGACTTAATTTGCATGTACTCCGACTTTGTACCGCTAGTGGTGTTCGTCAGCTTTCTATGCGGAGCCTTAAGAATGGTGGGAACGTTTATTTGCTGGAACAACATCCAGCTCAACATTACCCCAACGCGTGACTTTGCAGTATTCTTTCCTTTCCTTTTCACCTTCATTTTGGGCTGCATACAACTGTCCAATCTGGCGACAGGATATAGCATTTTGGCGTTCGACTGGCAGGCAATGCATCTCTTTACTATTACAGCATTACTGTTGGTATTTTTGTTAATTCATGTTACTATGCGACGGCACTTTAGGCAGGGACTGTATATGCCTTTACTTGGAATCGACTATCTTGGTGGAGTGTTATGGAGCGTCTTCCTGATGACTCTTATCTTCATCGGTGTGTATGGTGAGCATTACGACTGGTGGAGAGGGGAAGAAATACCCACTGTCACTTTTTTAGCTGTTATGAGCCTTTTGATGATAATTTACAGAGAATCCTCAGTGCGACATCCATACATTCCTATTGAAACTTTTGCCCAGCCCAATATGCTGAAAATCCTTCTTCTTGCAGGTTTTTTAACGTTGATGTCGGTTACATCAGGCGGTTTGCAGAACATCTACACCGGTGCAATCCTTCACTTCGACACTTTCCACAACATATCTCTGAACTGGGGCTCTTTCGCTGGTGTTTTGGCTGGAGCTGGATTTTTCTATATAGGTGTGTTGATTTACAAATGGCGCAACAAGGTGATACTGTTTGCAGGTTTTGCCTGCTTCACACTCTACCAAATGATGCTCTACTTCCTCATAGATGGCTCAACTGACAAAGAGATGCTTTATCTGCCCATGTTTCTCAAAGGGGCAGGATTGGTCATCATCTATACGGGGCTTACCTACAAGATGTCCGGTAGTGTCACGTTCAACTATTATTTTCAGGCAATGTGCGTGATTGGTTTCATTCGCACCACTTTTGGCAATGCCATGAGCAGCGCAATCGTTACCCATACATATAATGCGGTCAGACAGAAAAAACTGGCATTACTCAGCAGCGAACTCGATTGGATGAATCCGCTGACAAAGAATTTTTCTGACTTGTACAGCGAGGTGCAGCGACAAGCAACAATGGTAAGCCTGAAAGAGGTATATGGTTATGCTGTCCTGGCTGGAATCGTGATATTGATGATAATTCTGCTGGCCGACTATCAGAAGCAGGTTATGCCTAATATACAGAAGTTGGTTGACATCTGGAAAATGGTCAAGAAAGAGAGTGAGACTTGATAAACAAATATTTTACAACTAATTTAATGTAGTTTTTCCAACCTGTCGCGCTCCAACCACGACAATTGCCTTTCCACCGTTAATCTTTTCTTTTATCTTGTTTTCATTGTTCTGGTATACATTGCTTTTTCTTTCAAATATTCAAAGACATGTTGTAATGACCAAAAGTCCTGACCAAAAATCATTACAATATTGATTAATCTTCTTTAATGCTTATGTATAACATCGAGTGGTCGAGTAGGCAAAGGGAGTTTCACCCTACGCCTACAGGTTGTGCCCATTGTACATTTGGCTTGGCATCATTATGCTGGTTCCCGAGTTCCGTAATTAAGCCCGGATATAAGTCCTACCGTTTCTATGACGCCTGCCATATAGCCAATAAACAGGTAACCGCTA
>JAUZOH010000245.1 GCA_030706565.1 Bacteroidota bacterium
AGCAATAGCCATGGCCAGCGACATTTCAGCCACATCAAGAAAATGAGACGGATGCCAATCCACAAAGTTGGAAACAGCAGTAACTTCATCATTAATCCTTTTAAGAACAACCGGATCTTTGTCAATCCTGTATACCATAGAGAGGATGGTCATTCTATATAGCATTTCTCTTGAAGTGCCCAGCAGCCTCCTTCCGACTACCTCCCGTGTAATCAATGGTTTTTTCAGGATACGCTGAGCGTTTAACTTTATGGCGGCATAATAATTCTTCACCACAGGATCCGTCTTTATTTTTGCCTTCAACACCTTTTCGATCTCCGGAGTTAGAACAAGACGGGGAGTGGCTTTTCTTAATTTTTTCTTAAGGTATTGTACAGAAATTGGGTTCTCGAGTTTTACTAACCCTGAATTCTGAATACCAGTTTTAGGGGCAACCGGAACAGATTTCGCTTCAATGCCTCCGGAAAATATGACACCCAGGCTCATTAAGCAAATAAAACAAAGGATTTTAGTTTTCATATATTATTTAATTTTTAAGGATTATATCAACCACAGGATTAATTTTATCTTGTACCGACTTAAAAATGAATTGCATTCTTTTCGATAACACAGACAAATCTTATGGTTTTGTCAGGTATGACTATGTTTTTACTTTAAAGTTTAATTTTTTTGTATTTATTTTTTAATTGACTCAATTTTACTCATAAAGCTCTGCTCAAAACAAAGTAATCCTTTCCTTGCTTTCTTTAAGTCCTGAGTCAGATGTCAGAATCATCCATTTTTTTGAAGGAAGTGCATATCTGCTCTTCACGGGCAGGGTAAAATCAACATTGATCACTTCATTCAAAGGATTATATAACAATAATTTTTTAGCACTTTTAATGATTAGAAGAGAAGAAGCTTTTTCAAGATTGAAAGCCAGATTAGCGTCCTTGTATGCAGAAAGGTTGTAAAAACCGAAATATTTATCATTTTTATTCCTGGGCTCCCTGACAATAACCAAAGTTGCATTGGTATTAAAAGCCGGAACCAATCCGGATTCAATTCTATAATTTGAATCCTCATTATTTCTCCTTATAACCAGGGCAAGGGTTTCATAAGTAGTCTTGATTTCCTCCGCCCATAAATTATTCTGGCCGGTTTTGATCTTATTATAACTAACATTTGGTTTATCCCCGGAATAAGGATAGATCAAAGTAGAAAAAGTAGCAGGTGCTGCTTCATTCTTTGAATATACAACCGTTGGAATTTTTCTGTTTTCGTTTGGTATCCATCCTAAAATCGGATTCATCTCACCTTTTGCAATCCTTGCAAACATTCCATCAGGATCCATGGGGAAAAGTCCTAATTGAACAGAATCCGGGCGAAGACTGCGAACTGCCTTTGTTGCCTCATCCAATTCAGCATCGGGAGCATCCAGGTTAAAATGGGCCTCATAATTATGTACCCCTGTACCATTTAAGAAATCTACCGCAACATAATAATAGGGTTTGAGAAATATCACATGCCGTGTATGACGGATAGATGTATCTTTTTCGCCCACATACTTTTTAGGCATAAATTGTACAGCCACATATTTATTTTCCTGATATCCTGAAGAATAAGTACCAGCCCCGTAATCAAAGACGGGAGAAGTTACCCACGGGTTTTTCAAAGGTTCTTTAATAAGACGGCTCCCGGGAATATCAGCACGATGTTGTTCTTTACCGTCAACAATTATGGTATTATGAGAAGGAGTCGAGAGCACATAACGCCTCCATAAGGATAAATCGTAGGAATAAGTACCAGGTTCGGTAAGCAGCACTTTCCCTTTTGAATAGAGGAACAAATTAAGCATATCTTCATGTTCGTGCCCTAGACCAACAGGACCTGCATCAAAATAAAGACAGTTATCAGCATAATTCCAACCACTGCGCATTACATAATAACCGGCGTAATTAAAGAAATAAGAATCATATCGGGGTTTCTTTCCTTTTTTTCCTAAAGTGGCGCCAAAGAGAAATTTTGGGTCTTTCCAAACTTCATAAGCCTCCTTAAGGGAAGAAGTAGCATTTTCGAACCAAGCATCATTGAAAGGCGGGAGATATCCTGTAGGGTTCATCATATAGAGATTAAACTCATACATTTTTTTTAATTTATCAAGATATTTATCAGGTAAAGGGAGATTATTTTTTTGCGCCAGTTTGGCCAATTCCATAAAGTTTGAACGTGAAACCTGATGATATCCAGTCGTAAGTTCTACTTCAGCTCCATCAGGATAAACCTGCTTGTCCAATTCTTTATATAATCGATTAAAGGCAACATTTCGATATTCTTCAGCTTTTTTTAATTCAGGGAAAAGAATACCAATGGTGCCCAAGCCGTTACATTCCATTGTAATCCAGTTGCCGCTGCGCTGTGGATAGTCAATAGTGATTTTCTCCAATCTCTGGCCGTGTTCAATAATTCCTTTAACAAAAGTTGCGTTTACATCAGCAGTAAATGAAGGAGAGAAAAGGAAATACCAATAGGCATTCATCCAGGAACCCGACATTCTTATTCCAGATTCAATAGTACGCCAGCAAAGGGTTTCCCCCGCATCCTGGTCCAAAGGAACTGGATTATCTTTAACCCATCCCACCATCTGAGCGATCCATTCCCTTGCATATTTCTCGTCTAAAGTAGCCCAATAAGCTTTTCCCAATGTATTCCAAAATGGCATACGGTTAAGGTTGCACCAGGTCCATTCTTTTGTAAAATAGGGTTTTGAAGGATCCACCGGATTATATTGCCAGTTTATCCTTTCGCCAAGAAAAGCTTGAGGAGCACTCATGGAGGGTTCAATTAAATGTTTCATTATGTTATCCGCAGGAGGATAAAGGGATGAAACAGCTTTCCGGGGTTTATCGGCAGGATTAATATTCCATTTCACCTTACTTTTCCCGCGCCTGAATTCGAGGTAAGCAATTTTTGCTTTTCCCCAATCCCCTTGTTTGTAATATTTCCGTACTTCTTCCATACCCGGAAAATCAAAATTCAATGCCGAAAACAATAAGGAATCCTCAGCATTCTTGGAGGAAGGGGCAGCACCTATTTTTTGATCCCGGTCTGGTTGTGAGCCATAGGAAGCAGGACAGAGAAACAGGAAGACTGCGATTGAAATAGATAGAAGTTTCATAGATAAAGGATTTTAGTAGTCAGTCTTTTCGAAATACAAAGGGTTCACCGACAGCAAATTTTATTTTTTTAATGCACCAGGGACAGGTTATAGCATGAATTGCTTATAAGCCTTACATTCCGCTTTTGCGGACAGGGTAATTTCATGGTCAATCCGGTAAGTAATTTGTAAAAAGAGTCAGCCTATAAATGAAACAGTTCGTTAAACATATAACTGTTTCAGCTATTGACTTTATTCATCAGCTCAATACCTCTTTGTTGTTTTAATATATACTTGATTTTCAGATTATTAGAAGGGAAAAGAATTCATACTCTATGGAATAATCAAACTATAATTGTAATCGATGAAAATCAAATAAAACCAGAATGTATGAGAAGTATAAAACCAACATTTTATTTATAACAGGCGAAGTTTTTTTACTTCGCCTGTTAAAATGAACAATCTAAAAATACCCATCAAAAATCAAGGTACGTAGACACAGAAGCACAATTCTGTATTTTCCGGTCTTAGATCAAAAGATCAGACCAAATTATTTAAAAATAGTAGGTACAAAGGTTTGTAATGTCACTGCCCGGTCACGAACCACTAAAGTATCGGTTGCATTATAAGTATTGGTACCGTTTGATAGCTGATAGTTGAGATGAATAGCATTCCTCAATTCGTTTCCCCAGGAATCAGCATTCTTTTTGAATTTGCCCGTACCGGTAATAGTATATGGAGAACCAGGGGCTGCAGTAACCGTACAAGTACTGTCACTTGCAAAATTAAGAAGAAGGCCGAAACTTCCTTTAAATATAGACGAATGGAGATTCCCATTTACAGCTACCTGATTTTTCCCGGAAGTAGCCAGGTTCCAAAGTTCATTATCCACAATATAGGTAGCATGGTAAACATTCGTTTCCAAAACCGCATTAGATGCATCTTTTACAACGCTAATTCCCCTATGCAGGAAATTGCCGGAATATGGATTTACAAAGTTCACGGCAAACATTGTGAAATTTTTAGGTACCACGTCCCAATCGGCTGCAATTCGGGGATCCGGATTAGTCTTGGATGATCTGCCCACCAAAATCGAATCCACATCTTTTGAAGCCACTATCCTGACAGGAATAACATAATTCAGTTTTATTGCCCTCGGATCATTGAAAAAGGCATCAGTTAACTGTACTTCGACATTTCCGTTGAACTTCCCTTTAGGAACAGTCAGTTTGTTAGAACTTAAATTATAGTATTCCTTTGGCATCAAACGAATGGTATCGGAGGTAGATGCAAACAAAGCATGATTGCAAAGGCTATCCTCAACAGCTATATCAAACACCCTGTCTTTAGTATTGGTATATACTCCACCAATAGCTATAGAAATCAGGAATTTGTGATTGTTGTCATTTGAATTGTCATAAATATAATCACCTAAAACCAAAGTTCTAATCGGGTATTGATAAGGGAAATATCCGGTAGTGTATTTATAATCCCCATATTCGATTTCATCATTCTTGCAGGAATACAACAATCCCATCAACAAGACGAATAAAATTATAATCTTTTTCATATCTCTAAATATTTCAAATTTTAATACGAAACTTTTATTTTCGACTACCATCCCTTGTTCTGGATTAAAGCATTAAACTTGAGGATCTCATTTTGAGGAAGTGGTCCGTAATGCATATAGTTGTTATCATATTTACGGTTTTCCACATCGACTATCGAATAAGTACTCCCATTGAACTGGATACCTTTGGCAGTTTCAGTCAAATCTGCGTTCCAACGGCGTAAATCCCAGAAACGGAAACCTTCAAAACAAAGTTCAAGTCTTCTTTCGTTACGGATTAAGGTCCGCATATCTTCCTTGGTTGAAATAGAAGCAAGGTAAGCATCAGGCTGTTTAATTCCGGCACGTTTACGAATAGCAGCAATTACATCACGGGCCGAGAAAGTACTAACCGTACCTTTTCCATCAGGCCCCCAAGCCTCATTAGCGGCCTCGGCATAATTAAGGAAAAGCTCCGTATAACGCATGTGTACTTCATAATGGTTTTTGGTTGAAGTGGAAGTAGGGTTCATGTTCACATCTTCACGCAAGAGTTTTCTCATATAATATCCGGTACGGGTAGAAGTAGCTAATGAATCTTTGGCATCCTTGCCCCCTCCAACACCGGTATGAATAATGGTGCTTTTCATGGAACAGCCGTTATAAGCAATATATAAAGCCAGACGCGGGTCCCTGTTGGCATAAGGATTTGCCGGATCATAATTGCTTGCCGGATCGGTTATAGGATAACCATTGGCCATAGGAAAGGCATCAACCAGGTTTTGTGTAGGATTGACATTGCCATTTCCAAAGAGAGACGGAGGAAAGTTTGCACTTTCTCGAGAATTTGAAGCTGATCGCGGTCTTCTCCATACAATCTCTTTTTGATCTATGCCATTTGTTGTAAGCTTTAAAGCATCGACGTAAGTTCCCAGATACCATTTATTTCCATAGGGATCTATTCCACTGATGCCATTTATAGCATTAAGAGCAGCCCCGGCATAATTTGCAGCATCTGCCCACAAATTAGGATCGTTGTTTACATTAAATGCAGGACTTGCAGCCAAAAGAGAAACGCGTGATTTGAAAGCCTTGACAATACG
>JAUZOH010000246.1 GCA_030706565.1 Bacteroidota bacterium
ATTATTTAGATTTAGGAAGAATCTTTACCTGAACTTGTCTTATAGTCTGACAAGATTTATCAACATCACGGTTTATAGCCACAAATGTTGCCGTATATGTTCCAGGGGCTTTATAATAAAAAGTGGGAAGGGCATTGAAACTTGTTAACGTAACTCCCATTTGATTTTTAATATTATTTCCCATATCAGGTTTTACTTGTTTCAGGCTTACTTTAGAAGTAATTACCCAGTCGTCATTCTCCTCATCATTAGTAGAGGTCCCAGGATCAAACACAAGAGGATATACATTAGTTATACTTACGCCATTTGCCGTTTTGACACTTGAAGCAGATGAAAATCCGGCTGTTCCAACATTCCAGACATTATATCCCGTTGTAGTATCATTTTTAAAACTGACCTGTACCCAACCTGTATATGCAAAAGCGGAAGTAGCATAACCGGAAGAAATTTGGGGGCCTGCAAATAATCCGGTTTTAGTCCCATCCGGTAAATTGTGGACAAGGGAGAATCCCTGAATCTTCCATTTTTGCTGGGCCGATGCACTCTTTTTACCTTTATAACGGAAAGCAATATTAACAGAATCTGCATTAATAAAATCAGAAAGATTTACAGAATCAGAGGTTGTGAAAGAGGTGGATACTTTGGAAGGCCATTTTGTATTACGATTGGTAATGTCCGTCCAAGTGGCATTGGCAACGCTATTCTTATCGTAACCGTTAAGATTAGTAGAAATCAACAACTGCAATGAATCACCGTTAGTCAATACCCCTTGTTGCAGGGATGTTTGGAAAACCAATTTAGCGTAACCAGAACCATCGCTGGTGCGGTTAATGTTTGCATAATTCATTCCCGGTTCTCCTGAAAAGAACTCAACCTGATCCGGGCTTCCGGTCAAATTAAATTTAACGGTATCCCCTACGGTAAATACAGAATCTGTCGGAACCGCACTAAAACCATCAGGTGCTTCTATTTCCATCCTTGAACAATTTACGAAGGCCAGGGTAAAGGAAAAGGTAATAATTGAAAATAAAATATGTTTTTTCATAAGGATAATTTTTTAAAGTTTAAAAAACCATTCGTGGTTTTAATATTACGAACCACGAATGGGATTTTGATAAATACACTACCAGTAAGCATTTTGTGTTAATTCAGCATCATACATTAATTCATTATTGGGTATAGGGAATATTGAATATTTAGCAGGATTGGCCAGGAAATTATTAGCAGATAAATTTGCCTGTGCAGAATAATTACTTGGGCAATTAGCTGAATTATCATTGATTACATTTTGCATTGCAGTCTTCATCATTCCCCAACGAACTAAATCATGATAACGAAGGCCTTCGAAACAAAGTTCCCTGGTACGTTCATCCATTATATCCTGCATTGTGAATGTATTAACATCAAATCCAGGTACTGCAGCCTTCACATCCGAATAACCATAAGCTCTTCTTCGCACCTCATTAAAATATTCGACAGCCTGGGCACTTGGACTGCCTCCGTTAACCTGTAAATCAGCTTCAGCGGCCATTAATAACACATCAGCATATCGAATAATCGGAAAATTGCAGGAGGTATAATTTTGTTGCCTGATTGGAGGAACATTAACTTCATATTCCCTTCTCCATTTTGCGATAGGATGATCATAAATTGTTGGATAACCAGCACCTCCCTTTATAATATTAATAGCAGTTACTTTTCCCCCACTTACAACGGCTGTTGCGGTTGCAACATTTGAGCCCGTTACAGCCTGATTGGGGCCCACGTTGGTATTGTAAGCTATAAATGTCACTGTAGGAGCCGAAGTGTAGCCTGTACCAGGATTATCAACAACTACAGATGTAATTGCACCGGTACTTGAAGTATAAGCTGTCGCTGAAGCGCCAGTACCATTGCCACCGGTAATACTTACCTGTAAAAGAGGATATTGTGTGGCCGAATAAACAGGAGATGAAGAAGTCCCAATATTTCTATATATATAAGGTCCAAAAACCCAATCTCTTCTTAAATCACCTGAACCATACAGATTAAAAAGCCTTGGAAATCCCCTGTAACTTCCACTTGAATATCCCATAGGTGAGGAAGCAGTTGCGTCCGGGTTAGTAACCCCCATCAATGCACCCAATTGCTGGGTTACAGGATACCCCGTACTTTGGAAGACCCCGGAAGTATTTGATTTTGAAAGAAAGGCTGCATCCCAAATTCCTTCGGCAGTATTGTTATCATTCATATTGTTTTGCATATTATTGATAAACAAACGGCTATATGCAGAGGTAACCGTGGGAGTCGAGTTATTTGGCAATTTAAAAGAAACTGGAATTGTATTCAAGGAATGGACATTGGAATTAATCACTTTTTGTGCCCAAAATAATGCATCATTATATTTGCTAACATCATTTACCGGATTTCCAGCCATCGACAGACATACCCTGGCTAAAATCGATTCGACTGCTGACTGGGTAACAATAGTAGGCGTTTTGGCTATAGGCATAGTTTCAACCAGAGTATCAGCAGATTTCATCTCATCCAGGATATAGTTATAAACATCTTTTGAAGGATTTCTGGGTAAATTAAAGTCAGTTCCCATACTAACCGATGTTTGCGTTTTTAAAGGAACATCACCATAATAACTAACAAGTAAGTAATAGAAATAAGCTCTCAAAAACTTAGCCTCGCCCTTATATCTCTTTCTTTTATCCTCACTTGAGAAAGGAGTTTTATCAATAACATTCAGAACAATATTTGATCTTTCAATGCCTGCATACAAATATCTCCAGAAATTATAAAAATTTTGGTCCTGGCTTGAACCGTTGTATAATGAAGGATTATTGCCTGTAGTGGCACTCACGCCGGTACGGAAACCCTCATCTGCACCACCAGTGAAATAAGACCATAAACCCTGGCCATATAAACGATCGTCTTCTAAAGTTCCATATATGCCGGCGACCTGGGCATCCAACTGAGCTTCCGTAGCATAAGTCACCGGCATAAAAAATTTCGGTGTCAAGCTCACATCTTTTTGGCATGAAGTACCTGCTAATGTTATCAGCAGGAGAATAATAACAGCTTTACAAATATTTTTCATAAGATAATTTTTAATATTGATTGATTAACCTGCTTTGGGATTTAAAAAGTAACACTACAACCAAAATTAATAGTAATAGCGCGTGGATATGGGCAGTAATCATAACCAGGAGCCAAAGCGGTATAACTACTACTGGGCTGAACATAAGAATAACCTGTTCCCATATTTGCTGCGGTTACGTTACTTGAATTTCCAGTACTACCCCAAGGACTGCCGGCAGGATTCATAGACCTGAAATTGGAAACTTCAGGATCGACACCGGAATATTTGGTCCAAGTAAGTAGATTTTGAGCAGAAGCAGTTAATCTGAGGTTGTTCACCCTGATTTTTTTAAGAAATTTTTGAGGAACCGTATAACTTAAAGAAACTGTTTTTAATCGGAGAAATGAACCATCCTCAATAAGCCGGGAAGATATACGGGAAACATTGTCAACATCCTGTTTGACATTATATCTAGCACGGGGGATACTATTAGAAGGATTGGTCGGTGTCCAACGATTAACATAGTCAGCATATTGATTTCCATATAAGAAATAACCACCATTTTGATCAAATACCAATTTATTTGCATTCATAATGTCATTGCCATAACTCCACTGGAAAAATATGTTCAATGAAACATTCTTATATGAAAAGTCATTGTTAAAGCCACCAGTATTGATGGGCAATGGATGTCCAATTACCGTTTGATCGTTAGCATCAACTTTACCGTCGCCATTGATATCAACATATTTGGCATCACCAGGTTGAACGTTAGCGGAATAAGTAGAAATCCCATTTTTCAGTACGTATGTCCCGTTAGCCATTTTGTCGAAATCCGAATACTGGTAACATCCAGCCCATTTATATCCGTAAAATTCAGCTATGGGGCTGCCAACTCTGGCGATCCAACCTACGGGACTTCCATACAGTCCTGTATTTGTGGTTTTTACCTCATATCCGGAATAGAAACTTAATATCTTACTTCTGTTAAAACTGATATTAAAACTACTAATCCATCTGAAATTTTTGGTTTTAACATTAAAGGTATTTAGCGTTAATTCCAGCCCCTGATTTTGAATGTCTCCAGCATTCTGATATTGAGTGGTACTTCCATAACCCACCAATGACGGAAGTGGAACAGATATCAAAAAGTTCGAAGTCTTTTTATTGTAGTAGTCCGCAGTAATGTTTATACGATCATCCAAAAATGAAAGGTCAGCGCCAAGATCAAGCTCTTTTGAAGTTTCCCAGGTCAGATTGTTATTTGCGGTGAAATAAGGTTGAATTCCAATCTGATAGGAATTATTATAGGGATAACCAATAGCAGTTTGTAATGCGCCGAACTGGGATAAATAAGCAAAATCATTTACACGGTTATTACCAACGGAACCATAACTGATACGTAATTTACCATCAGTAAGAAAAGGTTTCAATACCTTCAAGAAAGGTTCGTTGGAGAATCTCCAGGCAAAAGCACCTGATGGAAAATAGCCCCATTGTTTACCGGGAGCAAATTTTGAAGAACCATCTTCCCTCAAAGAACCAGTAAACAAATACTTATCATGAATAGCATAATTCAACCTTCCTAAAAAAGAATACATCTGCCAATACGTTGTGCTTCCCAAGGCGCTACTTGGAATACCCGAAGAAAGGGCATCCATTTTTAAATATTCAGTTGCCTGAGGAATATTGATCACACTCAGGGAATAGACATGACTTGTTGCATATTGATAAGTAAAACCAGCCATAGCATCTACAACATGGCCTTTTACAACTTCATTGTGATAAGTCAGTGTATTTTCATTCAGATAATTCTGAACTAAAGCATCACCATATTTTGCATTGATGCCGTTTGTATTAACATAGGTACCCGAACTATTTTTAAACAGATTACCCTGCTGGGTATTAGAATTAAAAAATTGTTCATTCCTGGATCCGGTAGCATTATAACCGCCTGATACCTTTAATATAAAATTATTCCAAAAATTATATTGCAAATAAGCATTTACATAGCCGGTTTTATTTGTAGAGACCCTATATTCATTTTGGGCCTGAATAAGAGGATTAATCGAATTATCGCCAAGAGTCTGGGTGGCACCGTTATTAAAATCAGCAAATGAAGTACTGTCAATGGCATTATTCAATAAATCCTGATTTTTAACGCCAGTAACCGGACGGTATTTCCACATTCCTTCTATTACACTTCCACTCTGGCCAGCTGAAGGTATGGTTCCATAACTTCTTGTATTGGCGAACGAAGCCGAAACATCTAATTTTAAATTATCGCTTAATTTCTGATCCAGGCTTAATTTGCCATCATAACGGCTCATCCCTGTATTGATTATGATTCCTTTCTGATCAAATACCGAAGCTGCCAAATTATACTTAGTAGCCACCGTACCCCCGGATAAACTCAATGAATGACTTTGAGTATATCCGGTTCGCATAATAAGATCCTGCCAGTCATAACCTTTTTGGTTTTTATAGGAATCGAGCGTTATGCCATTTGTCGGATCCAGATAAACCTGATGGAATCTGGTTACAGGGTTAGCCGGTGTACTTGCGATGCTGTCCAGATCAAGCTGAAGTTTTACAAAATCATAAGGATTCAGGACCTTTACACGGTTCACATCATGCTGAAAGCCCAATGAAAAATTATAAGTTACAGTCGGAGTGCCGATGGAACCCCTTTTGGTATTGATGATAATAACTCCGTTAGC
>JAUZOH010000247.1 GCA_030706565.1 Bacteroidota bacterium
AGCTCCGACCTTTACGGCGATGCAACCGACTTTATTTTTCTTTTCTGTCCAATCTGCTATAGGCATCAATTCGACATCGTCCACGATTTCGAAATATTCAACTTCCAGGAAAGGATTGGCATTGATCTGTGCTATCACCCATTTTTTCAGATCTTCAACGCTATAATTCAAGGCAATTTCACGGGCTTTGAATAAGGTCTGCGATATCTGAACAGCATTTTTTCTTTGGTCCTGGCTCAAAAGGGCATTACGTGAACTCATGGCCAAGCCGTCTGTTTCTCTGATGATGGGACAGGGGACAATCTCAACCGACAATCCCAGTTGCTTTACCATGCTTTTAATGACACAGATTTGTTGGAAATCTTTTTCACCAAAATATGCCCTGGTGGGAGAAACAATAGAAAATAACCTGCTGACAACTTGCGCTACACCGTTAAAATGGCCTTTCCTGCATTTGCCTTCCATCACCTTGTTCAGGTTTCCAAAATCAAAGACTCTCGTATCGGGTTCAGGATAAATTTCTTTTTCAGTGGGCACGAAAGCAATGCTGCAACCTGCCTGTTCAAGCTTTTTCAAATCGGCTTCAACGGTTCTTGGATAATTTTTCAGATCGTTCTTATCGTTAAACTGGGTCGGATTAACAAAAACTGAAACCACCACCACATCATTTTCTTGTTTTGCCTGCGCAATGAGAGATAAATGGCCATTATGTAAAGCGCCCATAGTGGGGACAAAACCAATGCTTTTCCCTTGCTGTCTTATTTTTCCAATTTCTGAAGAAATCGAATCTACTGTTTTATATACCTGCATAATCGAAAATTATTGCACAAATATACGTCATAATGTAAAAAGAGAAAAAATTAAATCTTTTCTCTTTGTCAAATCTGCAGGATACTGTAGTATTTCATTTTAAATAAAAAATTTTTGATCAAAAGAGATTAAATCTTGATAAGTAGTAAGAAGATATTTATCAAAAGTAAAATTCGGAATATCAATAAATTTTTCTATCTTTGCAACAATTTTTGAAATCTATTTTTGTAAGTTGAAATAATGGAAAATACAAAAGTTTTGTTCATTTCTCAAGAAATCACTCCTTATTTACCTGAGTCCGAGATGTCCATAATCGGACGTAATCTTCCACAAGGAATTCAAGAAAAAGGGAAAGAGATTAGAACTTTTATGCCGAAATACGGATGTATCAACGAACGGAGAAATCAGTTGCATGAGGTAATCCGTTTATCCGGGATGAATTTGATAATTGATGATACCGATCATCCTTTAATCATTAAGGTGGCTTCGATACAGGCAGCGCGCATGCAGGTCTATTTTATTGACAACGAAGATTATTTCAACAGGAAATTTGTTCTCACCGATGAAAAGGGGGGATATTTTCCCGATAATGATGAACGGAGTATCTTTTTTGCACGCGGGGTATTGGAAACAGTAAAGAAACTTCGTTGGGCCCCGGATATTATCCATTGCCATGGATGGATCACCGCACTGGTACCTCTTTTCATCAAAAAAACTTACAAGGATGATCCAATTTTCATGAATTCCAAGGTGGTTTATTCTGTTTATGATGATGGGTTTCCCAAGCCCATGGATAAATCATTCAAGGAGAAAATTCTCATGGATGGCATAACCAAAAAAGATGTACTTTCCCTTGAAGATCCCGACTACCTGGCTTTGTCCAAACTGGCCATCAAGTATTCCGACGGTGCCATAATGGGAAGTACGGATGTTAATCCTGCAATAATCGATTATATCAAGGATATTGAAAAACCGTGGTTAACGAAACAGTCAGATGAACGCTATGTTGATGAATATTCTGCATTCTATGATAAGATTTTAGGCATTGTCCCTGAATCTGTTAAGAAAAAATCCAAGGAAACCGTAGGATAAAAGATTTATTTTTTAGCGAGTCATTAACAACCATTATTTTTTTCTTATTTTTGCCCTTGTTGTTGCTGTTTTTATTTCTGAATTTTTGGAAGAAAAGCAGAAGGTATGCTTTTCCCCAAATTATTATTAAGTTTTAATAATTTCTTCAGGAATGATGCGTTTAATAAAGTGCACAACAAATGATGTTTTGCAGAAAATCAAAATCATAAAAATACTTTTATGTGCGGTATAGTTGGTTATATTGGCTCGAGAGACGCTTATCCGATTTTAATCCAGGGATTGAAGCGTTTGGAATACAGGGGATATGATTCGTCGGGTATTGCCTTGTTAAATAATGAACCTCACGTTTACAAACGTAAAGGGAAAGTAAGTGATCTGGAAGATTTTGTTGCTGAAAAAAACATATCCGGTAACATTGGTATTGCCCATACCCGTTGGGCTACACATGGGGAACCTAACGATGTTAATGCCCATCCTCATGTTTCTGAAAATGGCCATTTTATCATCGTACACAATGGAATTATCGAAAATTATTCCATTTTAAAAAAGAAACTTATTGACAGGGGGTATCATTTCAAAAGTGAGACCGATACTGAGGTTTTAGCTAATTTAATTGAGTATATCTATATCAAAGGGAAAGTTACTGCGGAGATTGCTGTAAGGCTTGCCCTGACTAAGGTTGTAGGTGCTTACGGATTGGCTATTCTTTGTACGGACGAACCCGATAAAATCATTGCAGCCAGAAAGGGCAGTCCCCTGGTGATAGGAATTGGCGAAGGTGAATATTTTATTGGTTCTGATGCTACTCCTATCGTGGAATATACCCACAGCGTTATTTACCTGAATGACAATGATGTGGCCATCATTAAAAAGGAAGAGCTTATTTTAAAAACCCTTAAAAACGACAAGCTCACTCCTAAAGTTCAGCAGATAAACCTTGAAATAGAAGATCTGGAGAAGAATGGTTTTGACCATTTCATGATGAAGGAAATCTTCGAACAACCCAGATCTATCCTGGATACTTTCAGAGGAAGAATTTCGTCGGACCAGAAGGAAGTTCATTTGGGTGGCTTATATCATGTGATGCCCCGGTTGTTGGAAGCAAAAAGGATTATTATTGTTGCTTGCGGTACTTCGTGGCATGCCGGTTTGGTAGGCGAATACCTGATTGAAGAATTTGCCCGTATCCCGGTAGAGGTTGAATATGCTTCGGAATTCAGGTACCGTAAACCAATCATTCTCAAGGATGATGTGATTATTGCGATCAGTCAGAGTGGAGAAACTGCAGATACCCTGGCCGCAATTAAACTGGCGAAGAAATACGGTGCACTGGTATTGGGGATCTGTAATGTTGTTGGTTCCAGTATCCCGAGAGAGACTGATGCCGGCGTTTATACCCATGCAGGCCCTGAAATCGGCGTTGCATCAACCAAAGCTTTTACTGCCCAGGTTACTGTCCTTGCCATGATGGCCTTAATACTCGGACGTAAACGTAATGTCCTCAGCCAGGGCGATTACGTGCAATTGATCAGGGAATTGTCATTGATCCCGGAAAAGGCTAAAAAAATCCTTGCCAGTGACGAGTATGTCAAAGCCATTGCTAAGTTATTTAAGGATGCAACCAATGCCTTGTATCTGGGAAGGGGATATCTCTATCCCGTAGCATTGGAAGGTGCATTGAAACTAAAGGAAATATCTTACATCCATGCAGAAGGTTATCCGGCAGCCGAAATGAAACATGGGCCTATAGCCTTGATCGACAACAAAATGCCTGTTGTCTTTATAGCTACCAAGGATAGTTCTTACGATAAGATTGTAAGTAATATCCAGGAAGTAAAAGCCAGAAAAGGAATTATTATTGCCATTGTTACCGAAGGAGATACGGTAATTAAAAAACTGGCCGATCATGTTATTGAAGTTCCTGAATCGGATATGGCCCTGGCTCCGTTATTAGCTGTTATACCCTTACAACTGTTATCTTATCATATTGCAGTGATGAGGGGCTGTAATGTTGACCAACCCAGAAATCTTGCAAAATCAGTCACGGTTGAATAAAAGAAAATTTTATTTGTAATTAAAATATGGATCCACAGGCTTTTTAAAGTCTGTGGATTTTTATTTTACCAGTTTCATCCCGGGTTGGCGGTAAAAAGAGAACCATTCATTTGATAAAGCGAGAACAGAATGGCTGAACAAGGCTGTCAAGATGGAACCGGTTTTGGCAGAAATCAGGCAAATTACAATTCCATAAGGGATGGTACCTATTGCTTCTTTCCAGCCCTTAGGTATATGTACCAGCGCGTAAAATGAGACACAGATGGTTGTTGCAAAAACAATACCTGCAAAACGAAGGCAACTAAAAAATAAAAATCCCCTGAAAAGAAATTCATACCCTGTCAAATAAAGCACCCAGCTAAAAGAACTGAGAAAGAAAAGGTTCCTGCTCCATATCCCTTTGCGGATTTGCGGATACACATCCAGGTTTCCAGGTGTTTTTGAAAAAAAATAATTGAGGGGGACAAAAATTGCCGATAAGATTACAATCCAAAATATTGATTCTTTAACATGGATCAGGTTGAGTCCGTAACTGCTTAAGGGTTCAGCAAAGCAGAAAACGACGATCAGAAAAGGTATCAGACCAAAAAATAAAAAACCATTCAGGTGTTTAATGAGCACACCTAAGGCTTGTATTTTGACTTCATCGTCGATGAATTTTTTCAGCAGCCAATCGACAGGAAGAAAATAATAAATTAAATAAATAATTGTTAATGATGCAATTACGAAAGCAATATGTTCGGGATTCATGATGAATTTTTATAGAAAAATATTTAAATGTGAATCGAAAAATAAAATTCTAATTTTTTAGCAACAGGAAATATTAATTTTGTTTTCGGGAACCAAGTTATGAACTGTCCTGAATCACACACAACCACCTGCATCAGGTTAATTCTGAACTTCCCACGAAACTTCAACATCCCAATTAGGACGTATGGGAACCAATTCTTTATAATACATTACTCTTTCCGGCTGGATCTTTTTCAGATAATTGCCGGTATCCCATTTGCCGTTACAGTTTTTATCATAGATAACCTTGATCAGGTATTTACCCTGTTGCAGGTATTCGAACTTTATTAGCCCATCTTTATTGGCAAAGGTCTGTTTTACTAAATCTTCTTTTTCGTTAAGCAGCTGAACGATATATTGTTTTTTGACATTTTTTAAAGTCAGCAAAATGCTCCCATACGAATCCGCTTTTTTGCTATTAAGCTTCAAATTGATGGTATCATTGGTATGGTTATAAATATCCGTAAATGCATCCTTCAGGATTGTAAGTTTGTACTTCGAATCTTCCTCCCACGGAAAATCAATGATGTATTTACGAAGTTGCACCGAATCTTTCAGTAAGGAAAATTTTTTCGAATGTTCGACACTGTCAACAATTTCCACCAGTTTTATTTTTGAGGGATCTATTTTCTGTATGGGTACAGCAGCTTCTAAATAAATTTTCTGGTCCAGATCAATGGCAGAACCATCACTAACGGATGAAACCAAACTTAAAGCTTCCTGCTTTTTGACTTCAGGCGCTGCCGGCTTTTCTGCTTTCTTCTTTTTTACTGCCGGGGCTTTCTTATCGGCAAAACGTAGGGAAAGGGTATCGGTCTTTGTAAAATACTCAAGTTTTTTATTGGTGGCCTGGTATTTTAATTCTATCATCAGCGAATCCCTTTTGCTGACGGTGGTATCAGTCAACCAATAATGAATGGTATCGTTTTCGGGGCTTTTTTCCTTAAGATACCAGTTTTTTTCCGGTTTAATGCCTAACGGCCTAAGCTGTACGCTGTCTTTTACAGGAATATTAA
>JAUZOH010000248.1 GCA_030706565.1 Bacteroidota bacterium
AAACTCTGTGGTTCTCTGTGTAATAAATCGATACAATAACACAGAGGTACACAGAGAAGACACAGAGGAATATTTCTCATTATTTCTATGTGACATGATGAACAATAAATCTCAGTTGTTAAATTTTATTCCGTTCAGGGAGATATTTACTTGCGAAACTTTAATATATAATAATATTGAAATAGTTATGAGAAATCAATTTGTTCTGATTGTTTTGCTAATCCTGTCTTATATTCCTTGTTATGCTCAAAATTCAATAATAAGTGATTCTAAAATTCAGGATATTATAAAGTCAACCCATATATTAAGAACTTCATATCAGGATACGGCAGTCATTAATTTATACCAGGGAAATGGAAAGTTTGGTTGTTCTTATGGCCCATTGGGATTACATGTTAATCCTTCCAAAACAGCTGCACTATGTAAGTATGGGAAAACGCAATATATGCATTTGGAGCATAGCATCAGGGCAAAATTTGGAGCTGATTATTTAATACCTTTATTTAGAATATATTGGAAAGAAGAACCATCAAAAATTAATCATTATAGGCAGTACCAATCTTTTTACGATGGAACGATTGTCACGCATTTTGAATATAACAAAAATAAAGTGACAGTTACAACATGGTTTGATCCGGTAGAAAAAGATATAGCAGGAATAAAAATTAATCTTGAAGGAAATGCTCCCGATATAATACTTGAACCCTTTGAAAAGATGAAGCTTCATTATGATCAGGATATTATTCAGGTTGCGAAGATCAGCACTTCCACAGATTTGTCGAAAATAGAACTGACTTGCCAGGGAACCAAAACTGTTGCGTACATTAAAACAAATTCCGGTTTGCAGGTACAAGGATCTAAACTATGTCTTAAATTACATCCAGGCGAGAATAAAATACTTATATCGGTCAACCATTTGGTTGGCAGTGATTCGGACAAATCATTAAAACAGACTATTGCCTGGTGGCAATCAAAATGGAAGCATACCGGAATAATTGTATTGCCTGATCCAGATGCACAAAAGATGTGGGTTCGTTCTATGGCCTTGTTTTTATCTACGTACAATGGCAATAAATTTGGAATTTCTCCCCCCATGGGATTTACGGGAAACGGATGGCCTTTCCCTTTTCCCCAGGATGTTTCCTACATTCATCCAGTTTTACTTGCAACAGGGAATTTTGACATTGCTAAATCGTGGATTGAATATTGGGCGGAGAAACTTTCAGGGATGAAGGAATATACAAAAAGACTTTTAAATGTTGAAGGAGTTTTATGTCCGTGGGTTTTTCCTTATCATGATTTTGTGGGTTATCACGATCCTGTTCCACCTAACGAATGCTATTATGAAATTCATAATTCCGGTTATTTGGCAAGAATGGCGTATGAAACAGCTATCTTGGTTAATGATAGGAAATGGACCCAAAAATATGTCCTTCCTCTTATAAAGGAAACCGCTCAATTTTATAAAAATATCTGTTTTAAAGGTGCAGATGGATTTTGGCATTTATCTGTTAAGCCTTCTATGGGACAAGATGAAATGGGGGGATATAATCAAGACGATTACCTATGTGCTTTATTCAGCGCAAAGTATTGTTTTCAAAAGGCACTGGCATGTAATTTGGATACTGACGGCTCTTATAATGCAATTTTAAAAGATGGATTGGCTTTCCCATCATTGAAATCAAGCGAAGGTTATTATTTTACCTGTCGTGGAAGCGGAGAAAAAGATTTTGGTAAACAAAAGCATCCCGTACAGTTAAATGATTTGACTTATCTTCCTGTGAACTCAAAAATTGAAAATCCAAGTTCTATCGCTTATCATCTTAGATATGAAATCACACAAGATGCCAATAAACCTTTTTTTAATGGATGGACGCTTGGAGAATTTCTCTTAGCAGGATCAAGAATAGGGGATGTTAAAGAATGGGAAAAAGACTGGGAGAATCTTAGAAAATCCGACTATATTGATGCCGATTGGATTCAGGTGTATGAGACAAGCCGTGCTCATGGTTCTTCATTTTATTCAATTACTAACGGATTAATCGCACAATCTCTTCTTAACAATATTGTATCAGATTGGTTTGGGAAGCTTGAAATAGCTAAATGTAATCCTTGGAAGGGAAAAGTATTTATTAAAAATATTTATTCACTTTTGGGAGTTGAAATTAGTGGAGAAATAAACTATGATGCGGCTACCATATATTTAACTGCATGGAAAAACTGTGAATTTAGTTTGTTTGAAAAAAAGATAAAAATGAATAAGGATGAAAAAATAAAAATAGCCCTCAATTTAAAAACTAAGCAAATCGTAGATAAAAGAGATTTTTAGTCACAGATAAGCAAAATAACTAATTTAAAATTAGACATAAGCAATTGATTCTTCTCAGAATGTTGGCCCTTTCTGAAATCGCTTGGACAGGATTTATAAATTAATACAATTCTTTTAGTTTGAAATTTTCAAATCTTTCTTTGACAGACGGGCAAATTATTTTAAAAGCTTTAACATTTCTTTGGCATAGCGTTCGCCAATCAACCTTTGGCTTGCAGAGTTAAAATGAGTGCCTTCCATGGTTTTTGTCCCTTCTGTGGTGATTACCCCGGTATGGGAAACCCTTGATGGAAGCTGAATGATCATTTCATTGAATGCATGCCGTTCGGGGTTGTCTTCCGACAGCTGGCCTGCAACAAATGGCAAATCAGGGTTCCCTAAGTCAGTGCGGAGTGATTGGATCAATTCTGCAATATCTTTAAGATAGGTGTCTGTTTTTGCTACATCTGATTCACCCTGATGCCAGATAATACCTTTTAACGTGCCATACCTCATGGCCATTTTTGCCCGTTTTACAGCTTCGTTGTAAAGTGTAGCCCCTGGTTTCCATTCAGAAATTGAGGTTCCCCCTTTAGCATTTACCACCAGGCCTATTTGCTTCCCTTTTAGGGCTTTGGCCATTTGTCGGGCAAATGTATAGCCCGGTCCCAATTTTTGCATAGACAGGCTTTTTCTTACCGTGGAATATTTGTTCAACGGGTTGGCAGCTTTTTCCCATTCTTTTCCACTTATTCCGGTAAAAAGAAATACATTTTTCAATGAATCCTTGTCCTGTGGCTCAATTTCTGCCCTTCCTGCCATATTTGACTGGCCGATAAGAAGGAAAACATCAAGTTTAGCAGGTTGTTTTTTCTTACTGATGCTTTTTTTGTTGGCCAGGGCCGTCTGACAGTTGACGGTTGGGCAAAAAAACAATGGTGCCAGGAAAAAGATAATTATTAACTGAATTTTTAATCTCATATTTTTCATTTCTGCTGTCTTTTGATTGTAAAGTCTTTTGATAATTAATCGAATATCTATTTTGAATTAAGCCCGTCAAAATATTTGATCAGGGCAAAACGGTTCAGGTTTAATTGTTTCATCGCGTTGGTTAAAGGCCTGTAAAGATTATAATAATTATCGACAATCCCTTTATTGGCATCCGTATTCGAGGGTTCGGCGTTTGCTTCAGTAGGATCGTTATCCATATATTTAAACCAGTGCCAGCCTACGCAATTTTTCGATTCCAGCAATCCCAGACAAAAATTCTGGTATGCTTTACCCCGGTCTTCCTGAGTTTTTACTTCCCAACCTGCCCCTGAGGTATTGCCTAGTTTTGAATCTTCCCCTTTTGTGTAGAATTCTGTAATTATAAATGGCTTTCCGGAAAATTCAGACCATTGTAACATGATTTTTTGAGAAGGCGTCCAGGTCCCATAATAGTTGATACTCAAAATATCGACATAACTGCCTGCTGCTTTCATAAAAGCAGGAACATTTCTTTCACTGCCATATAACCGGGCACCCAAATAAATATGATGTGGATCATATTTTTTGATGGCTTTGCTTACGATTGAAAAATATCGTTCAGCAACATATCCTAAAAATTCTTCACGGATAGAATCGTTTATCTGTTCTTTAGTTATTCCTTTTTTATCCATCCAGGCTTGAGCTGCCTGGTGGCCCAAATCTTTTTCGGGTAAGTTTAAATATCCTTCAAGGTTTTTTAAACTGAAAGGCATCTCATTATCTGAAAAATAACCAAATAAATTCGGATCGTTTTTATAGGCTACTAATTTCTTTGCCTCTTCGTTGCAATATTTTTCAAAGTCCGGATCAAAAACGAAGATAACATTATTGGGATAACCCTTATGACCAGGTACCTGATAAGTGCCACCCCGTTTGTTACCATAACCACTCATGAAATCAAGATTAATCGTGTACGATAACACTTTGGATGTTTTATTATTGCTTTTTACAATTGCTTTAATGTCGGACCATGAACCTGTACCGTTAAACCCTAAATTGATGATTTCATTATGCGTTTGATTAATCCAGTTTTCCGTGTTATTGAATTTTTGTTCTAAAGCCTCCTGATTACGTTTCGATTTTCCTTGAGAAACCGTGTTTACGGCAACATGTAATCCCGGATGACCAAAAGGATCGATAACCCACCAACGCCCGTTTATTTTTTCAGCATGAAAATAGCCGGTTGCCTTATAGGTCCTGGTTTCATCATTACCGTATTTGTCCATGTTAAAATTTAAAGTGGGCTTAAAATCTGTGAAATTATCAATTAACCTGGTTTCATATGATTTCCATGGACCCCAAAAAGAATTTGTTGATTTATCATGGCTACGGGTTCTTGCTTCTACATTTACTGAAGAATAATGGCCACTTTGTTGTGCCTGGGTAATTCCAAAGGTGATTAAAAAAATAAGTGCACTTGCAATTTTAATTTTCATACCTGGTTTTTTAGTTTTAGGTTAAAATAAACAATATATCTGGTGATCAAAAAGATGAAAATAAATATTTATCTAATAAATAGCAAATCAATCGATTAGTTGATTTGCTCGATGTGATAAAGTCCCGCCTTATAGTTACGATTTATTATATAAAAAGAAGTGCAATATAGTTAAAAGTGAATCAATATGTGGGTTTGAGAAAAAATAAAGGTTTTAAAAAGAGAATGGTTTTGAATCAAAAATATCTAATCAAAAAGATAAAAGTGAAGCAACCTTTTTGTCCTTACCCGGTTTTTGGCCCTTATAAAAATATTTCTAAAAGATGATATAAAAAAGCCTGTGAATGAAAGATATAGATACTTTCATTCACAGGCTTGAATATTTAATTTAAACTAAGTTTTCTGTTTATTTTTTCTGTAATGGTTTAATGATTATGGCCTGTCCTCCTGAAGCTCTTAAAGTTACAGAAATTGTTGTTTTGTAATCAACCTTTTTTTTCTGGATGCCAACATGCGTGCGTGTATTCACGGAAGGATCATCAGAATAGAAAGTGGCTTCATATTTTTTGCCGGGTTCAAGAAACGTCAAGGGCAGTTTTAATTCCCTGGCTTCGGTATTGGTAATTGTACCAATGTACCAGGTTTCACCGCTCTTTCTGGCTACTGAAATATATTTACCGATTTCCCCACAAATCACTTTTGTATCATCCCAGGTTGCAGGGATAGCATCCCAGAATTCAAGTTCGGGTTCTCCATGATAATCAGATGGCTTGTCGTACCAGTATAAGAATTGCAAAGGGCTGTAATATACCACTGGCAGAGCCAATTGATGAGCAGGTGTGTTCTGAACTGCCCGTCCCATGCGCCCAAATTCTTTTCGGGCGTAATAGCAGAAAGTATAATCGGCTGCTCCGGCTACAAAACGGGTAAAAGGCAATACTGTATTATGAACGGCATCGGGCATTTCTTCATTTCCCCTGATGCCTTCCT
>JAUZOH010000249.1 GCA_030706565.1 Bacteroidota bacterium
GATTGATACGGGAAATAGACCGTAGTATAGTCAAAATTAGGAAATTCTATTTTTTCATTTGAGCAAGAAGTCAAAACCGAAAAAATAATCAACAACAAATAAATAATCTTTTTCATCTTATCAAATATTATAGTTAAGTATGATTACCAACCCTTATTTTGAATTAAGTCAGACTTCAACATTTCCGTATAAGGTACTGGCCCATAATACATATAATCTTTAAACGACCTGTTTTCAACATCTTTCTTGGTAAAGGTTGTCCCCTTTATGATCACCCCTTTAGCTGTTTGGGTGATATCCTCTTTCCAGCGGCGTAAATCCCAGAAACGGAAACCTTCAAAACACAACTCTAATCTGCGTTCATTATGTATCAGGATTCGCATATTTTCTTTGGTGGTAATGGAAGCCAAATAATTATCGGGCTGCGAAATTCCCGCCCTCTTTCTTATAGCAGCAATAACATCACGGGCAGAATAGCCATGGGTTCCGGACCCATCAGGGCCCCAGGCCTCATTGGCTGCCTCGGCATAATCAAGATAAATCTCGGTATACCTGATATAAGGGACATAATGATACTGCGACTGAGTTGATGACGGGTTAACATTAACATCTTCGCGAATGAGTTTTTTCATGTAATACCCGGTTCTGGTTGATGTTTTGATTGAATCCACAGCATCATTTCCTGAGCCCACAGAGGTATGAATGGTTGTCCCCCTCAGGGAATTTCCGTCATAAATAATATAGGCTGCTAATCTGGGATCACGGTTGGCATAAGGATGTTGAGGATCATAATTACTGGCAGGATCGGTTATAGGATAGCCGTTGGCCATCGGAAAAGCATCCACCAAATTCTGAGTAGGATTAATTTGTCCACTTCCATATTGAGAGGGAGGAAAAACATTTGCCTCCAGTGAAGACGAATTACTTTTGCTTGCTCTCCACAACATTTCCTTCTGATCATTATCATTATCCCCGGAAATGTCGATGGCATTAATCTGTTCTTTTGTATAAAAAATATTACCCTTGGGGTCAAGTCCGCTTACTCCGCCAATCAGGTCCAAAACATTGGCAGCATGATCAGCAGCATCAGACCATGAACCGGTTCCAAAAGCAGGACTGGCAGCAAGCAAAGCAACTTTTGCCCTTATGGCTTTTACAATACGGGCAGTAATTCTCTGTTTAAAAGCTTTCCCATAAACTCTGTTATATTGCTCTACACTTCCATTACTATAACGGGATGGAACTTGTGACATACTGGTATATTTCTTAAAGTCTAAAGGCAGCAATGCTTCGGCTTTGTTTAAATCGCTATAAATCTGACTTACACAATCCGAGAATTTATTGCGAGGTTTCTTAAAATCAGCATCCTGATATACATCAGTCAAAATAGGTGCTCCAAGTAAATCACCAGCCTGACTATAACCTCCATGGGCCGTTAGAATGAAATACATATGTAAGGCACGAAGTGCATAAGCTTCCCCTTTGTTTCTGTCATTAAACATTCTGGAGACAATTGTATCAGAAGACCAATTTACTTTATCACTATTTGCAAGAAACAGATTCAAATAATTAATTGCTTTTAAAGAATTAGTCCACTGTTCCGTAGGATTATTTTGAGAAGTCCACTGGCCAGTAGCCATAGCCAAATAGCCGTTACTCTTAACATTTGTCACAGCATCATCGGTGGCCACATCATTAAAAGAATAATTATTTATGGGAAGAAGCATATAGCCATTCATTAACACACCTTCGGCAAAATTCGCGTCAGCATATAAACCGCTCAGACCACGATGGTTGTCGTCGGCAGGAGACAACAAATCTGTACAACCGGCGAATATCATTGCGATCATAAAAAATATCAAAATATTTTTATTCATACCTTTTAATTTTTAATTTAAGTCCCTAAGCTTAAAAATTAGCTCTAACTCCTAAGTTATAATATCTAAACTGAGGTGCACTTCCTATATTCAAATCAAGGATACTTCTGCTTTTGGAGATAGTAAACAAATTAGATCCATAGAGATAGACGCCCAGCTCCCTGATAAAGGTTTTTGCCAGAATATCTTTGGGCAATTCGTATGAAAGCTGAACCTTATCTATATTGAACCTGTCGGTTTTATATAACCAGAAATCAGAATAACGGAAATCGTTATTGTTAGTCTTAGAACTTAACCGCGGATAGGTTGCAATAGTTTTTGTATCTGGAGTCCACCGGTTAAGTACTACGTCTGAATATTTATTATCTCCCTGTACCCAGTAATAGTTGTTTGTTTTTACACCGTCACCGCCATAAGAACCTGTCCCGGAAACGAAAAATGTAAAGTTCTTATAGGCAGCAGAAAAATTTAGGCCCAAATTAATAGGTGAGCCCCATCGGCCAATTTTAACTGCATCTTTGGTGTCAACTTTACCGTCATTGTTTTCATCAACATATTTGATATCACCAGGCGCCACATCACCAAATTGTTGAGCAGGGCTATTGTTGATATCGTTTTGATCCTGGAAGAACCCTTTGTTTTGAAGTCCGAATATGGCATCTACGGGTTTACCCACAGCATTCTGATAAGCATCCAGATTCAACTCGTCTCTCTTTATGACTTTTGAAGTTGCATAAGTTCCGTGAATTCCCAAATTTAATTCTACTTCACCCACTTTTTTGTTCGCATTCAAATCGAAATCGATTCCCGAATATTCGTTACAGTTATAGTTGGTATAGGGGATAAATTGGTTATTATAGCCAGGATACATATTAAACCGTTGTGTCGGCATTCCATCATCCCGTACCAAGAAGTAAGTTGTCTGGAAATTCAATAAATTCTGAAACAAAGAACCTTCAAGTCCAACAGAATATTGCTTCAATTTAGGGAACTTAAGATCAGGACTGGCGCCATATGTTGAAACAGTAGATGAAGCGGAATAAGTACCATCATCCCAGCCAAAACCGCCACTTTGAGTAGAAAAAATACCATCATATAGATAATAACTGGGGATATCCAGATCACTGTTTAAATAACCGGCTGCAGCAGTTAGTTTTAAGAAATTTACAATTTTTGAATCTGCAAGGAAGTTTTCCTTATTAATCACCCACCCCATACTTACGTTGGGTGAAAAAGCAACTCTGTTTTTAGCAGACAATTTTGTTGAATTCATAAAATTACCACTGAAATTAACCAAATATTTGTGTTTATAATTATATCCTAATTGTAAACCCAAATTAGTATTAGTGTTAGCCTGCTTATTACCGGAAATCATAATTGAACTACCAGAACCAAGTAACATGGCATTGAAATTATGAACATCATTAATAGACTTTTCATAATCTAAATGCAAAACAGCGCCCAAATTACGTGTTTGAGCTGTACCTCCAATACTCTGAGTACCCGTATGAGTATCGGTACCATAAGCAGTAAGTGCTGTAATTGAATCCTGATCACTCCAGGTAGGACTATATATTTTATAGGTATTATTCAATGATATATAGTACGAATTAGAGAAAACTTCATAAACTAAGGTATGAAAGGTTAAACCTTTGGTTATGTTCCTAAGGTCGAAATCGACCCCGTTTGAAATCTGCAAACTTCTGTCAACGTTATTGACGTAATTGCCGGCATAAATTTCAGCCAATGCATTAGTTTGAATATCCTGGGTGCCCCCTAAAATATATTTCCCGTCTATAACATTTTCACTCTTTCTTGCCTGTAAAAGGGCATCAGCACTACCTGTCCCAATCTGATCTACAGGAATCAAAGGCGAAAATTTATTAGGGAGTAACGAAGCAGTAGTACTCCAGAAATTACCGGTTCCACCTGTATGGGTTTGGCTGTATACAGTAGCTACATTAATAGAACTTTTAATATAATCACTAAGTTTAACATCAATGTTTGCACGGATGTTATACCTGTTGTTCCCATCATTTTTGCTTTCACCAAAATTCATGAGAGAAGTACTATTCGACCATCCAATGTTGGTATAAAATGTAGCAACATCATTTCCACCCGAAAATTCAGCATTTGCATCGGTATAGTTCATATACTTTTTAAGATAATCGGATGAAAAATAATCTGTGGAGGGGAATCTGTATTTGTTCCCGCTTTTATAATTTTGGATCATTTCGTCACTATATAAAGGGGCAAGTCCGTCATTAACACGGGCCTCATTATAAAGCGACATATAGTCGGCAGAACCCAGATAATGAGGGTAACCTTTAGGAAGTGCATAAGAATGGTTAATTCTTAAATTTATTTCCCTTTTATTAGCAGAACCTCTTTTGGAAGTAACCAAGATAGCCCCCTTGGCAGCCTGACTGCCATAAAGAGCAACAGCGTTAATACCCTTAAGAACGGTAATCTGGTCAACCTCATCAAGTTTAATATTACTTAAACTACTGGGGATATTATCAATCAAAACCAAGGCACCACCCATGCCCCATATGCTGCCGGTACCAAGCAAACCGCCGACACGGCCATTTATACCCCCGGCAGTTTCCCTGTTATTATCCACATTTATATACTCAGCAGGATTTAAGACACTGACAGTTCCGGTAAGATCCTTTTTATCAACGGTTCTATAAGCAACATTTACAATTGATTTTTGATTACTCTGCTTTTCAAGAACTATTTTCTCCATTTGCGGCACAGCCCAAACTTTTTTATCAAGATATCCCTTTGCAGTGATATACAGAACCGAATTAGCAGGTACTGTTATAGAGAAATGACCTGCCTGATCTGTATATTTAATGGATTTACCCTCGTCTCCATAAATGGAAGCGTTGGCAACCGGATTACCTGCCTGGTCATTTATAGTGGACTCAACAGTGACACCTCCGGAATTTTGCCCCTTCAAATTCAAAGAAAATGAAGCGAACAACACGCATAAAGCCATTAACAATTTTATATATTTCATTTCAATTTCGTTTTAAATTAGTAGATCTTTCGCTCGTACGTTATGGTTAAAATCGATTTTTGATTTTGCCATAACCAAGACTTTGATTTTTCTACCATCCCGGATTTTGTCCAAAGCTGGGATAAAGATTTACCTGCGTAGTAGGCAAAGGCAGCCAATAACACCTGTTTGTGAACACCCTGGTCTTAACCACCCTTTCTCTCATATTAATAGGCTTGTGTCTGGGGCCTTCGTCAAAATCAAGAGCAGTTTTCTTCAAATACTTATCCTGGGTTCCAATCAACCATCTGCGCAAATCCATCCAACGGATATTGGCTTCGTATGCGAACTCAACAGCTCTTTCCCGAATTAACTCCTGTTTAAATGCTTCAGTAGAAGTAGTGAATTTATCAGCGATATTACCAACTCCAGCCCTTTGTCTTACTTTATTAAAAGCGTCTACCGCAGTTAATTGTAAATCTTTACCTGCGCTAGGGCCATAGCTCTTAGGATCACCCCAGCCATATGCAACCGCTTCAGCATACATTAAATAGACGTCAGCCAAACGCAAATAATTATCGGCAACTCTGGGTCCGGGTCCGTTATCTATACTGTTGACTGTTAATGGAACAAATTTTTTGAGCATATATCCCGTTACACTATGGCTCAGATCATTACGCCAATATCCTCCATTATAAAGGGAAGCATAACGTATGGTAGAATCAAGGCTGGCACTTCCACCCTGAACAATTTTTTGCCAATTATAGACGAAATTATTATAGAAACGGGGATCTCTCCCGGTCCAGGGATCAGCAGGATTATATCCGGAGGCAGGATCGTCAATCGGCAATCCGCTGGC
>JAUZOH010000250.1 GCA_030706565.1 Bacteroidota bacterium
CAGAGGTACACAGAGAAGACACAGAGGAATATTTCTCAATATTTCTATGTGACATGATGAACAATAAATCTCAGTTGTTAAATTTTATTCCGTTCAGGGAGATATTTACTTGCGAAACTTTAATTATTTATCAGTATCATCAACCCATAGTGGGATAGATGCCCACATTTTAAGTATAAATAAAGGAATGTCCGCTTTAGATGGGAATGTTGACTTTATGATTGATCTGTTACTTGTTATTCATAATTTCCGGTTGATAAAAAATTGGTGATCTGCCTTTTACACTCATTGCTCATATCTTACGAGAATATCAGAATCATATCAGGATAAATGATCGGCAATTAAATTTAAACGTATTGTTCCCTTTTTATTGTACTTTGAAATTTCAATTTGATTTTAATGAGCAAAATTTCTTAAAATCTTGTCACTTTCTTTATGATTTAAATTGCTGACTACCATAATTTACTATTTTTGCAGCTGATTAAATTTCCTGTGAGGGTGTTAAATTGTTAAATTAGAGAAGATTATGGAAAAGATGATCGAGAAAACAGAGTCAGCTTATGCTTATCCGCTTTTAATCAAGCAACTTTTTCTGGCTCCTTTGGGGAATAATCCTGATCAGGAGATTATTTACAGGGATCAGCTTACAATCACATATAAAACATGGAGGGAAAGGGTTTATCGCCTGGCCAATGCCTTGGCTTCTATCGGTGTGAAACCGGGAAGTACGGTAGCTGTTATGGATTGGGATTCCCACCGTTATCTTGAGGCCTACTATGCCATTCCAATGATGGGGGCTGTGCTTCATACCATTAATGTTCGTATGTCATCCGAGCAGATAGTTTATACCATTGATCATGCCGAGGATGATGTCATCATTTGCAATTCCGACTTCCTTCCCTTGTTGGAAGTCATCAAAGGCCGCATTTCTGAGGAGATAAAATTCATTTTAATTAACGAAAAAAATAAGCCCATAGGAAATCATTTTAAATTTGAAGGCGAATATGAGGAAATGCTTGGCCAAGTCTCACCCGTCTATGATTTTCCTGAATTTGATGAGAACACCAGGGCTACTACTTTTTATACTACCGGTACCACAGGGCTTCCCAAAGGAGTTTATTTCTCGCACCGTCAATTGGTGCTTCATACCCTTTCAACCGGAATGGCCTTGGCAGCATCATCGGTTCAGGGGCGACTGCACAGGGAATCCGTTTATATGCCTATAACCCCGATGTTTCATGTTCACGCTTGGGGAATTCCGTATATTGCATCTTTTCTGGGCATTAAGCAGGTTTATCCGGGCAAATATGTACCTGCCATGTTGCTAAAGCTCATGGCTATGCACAAAGTTACTTTTAGTCATTGTGTCCCTTCAATTTTGCATACCCTTTTAAAGGATCCCGGGGCCAAAGACTTCGATTTCTCTCACTGGACCTGCATTATTGGAGGTTCGGCCCTGCCAAAGGTTATTGCTATTGAGGCTCTGAAAAGGGGTATTGATATATTTGTCGGTTACGGGATGTCTGAAACTTGTCCGGTGATATCCATTGTACGTTTGACTGAGAATGATTTAAAACTCTCGAACGAAGAACAGGCTGAAAAACGTTGCAGAAGTGGAAATCCACTGGGTTTGGTGCAGGTCAGGGTTATTGATCCTGAAGGCAACGATGTGTCTCATGATGATAAAACTCCCGGAGAGGTTGTTGTCCGTTCACCTTATCTGACTCAGGGTTATCTGAAAGATCATGTTTATTCTGAAAAACTTTGGAAAGGTGGATGGCTGCATACCAAAGATATTGCCTGTATCGATCATGAAGGGAGTATAAGGATAACTGACCGTGCAAAAGATGTGATTAAAGTTGGCGGTGAATGGCTCAGTTCTTTGCAGATGGAAGATATTATTTCCAAACATGAGGGTGTTTCTGAAGTGGCGGTGATAGGATTTCCGGATACCAGCTGGGGCGAAGTTCCCCTGGCAATTATTGTCCCCAAAGAAGGGGCCATGATCGATAAAAAAGGGATCCTGCAAACTATTAAGGCAAATGTAAGCTCCGGTTTGTTGCCGCGTGAGGCCATTACCCTGAAGGTTCAACTGGCTGAAATACTTGATAAAACCAGCGTGGGGAAAATCGATAAAATTGCCTTGCGGTCAAAATTTATTCAATAAGGCTGAAATATAATACCTGGCACTTTATTTGAGGACAACCTGCTTTTTTTGATCTAAAGACATTTCTCATACATTTATTTCCCTTCTTTTTTTCGTAACTGAATAATTGGTATTTTTACGGTTTTTGAAAAAGATCATATTTAACGAAAAGAATTATGGGAAGTACCTTGTTTTTGTATAACACTTTATCACGTAAAAAAGAAGAATTTGTTCCTGTTCATGCTCCTCATGTAGGAATGTATGTCTGCGGGCCGACTGTCTATGGCGATGCCCATCTGGGCCATGCCCGTCCTGCAATTACATTCGACCTGCTGTTCAGGTACTTGAAGCATGTGGGTTATAAAGTAAGGTACGTGCGTAATATCACTGATGTAGGCCATCTGGAACATGATGCAGATGAAGGGGAAGATAAGATTGCCCTGAAGGCTCGCCTTGAGCAACTTGAACCTATGGAGGTAGTTCAACGGTATACCAACAACTACCATCATGATATGGAACTGCTGAATGTACTTCCTCCCAGCATTGAACCCAGGGCTTCCGGCCATATCATTGAGCAGCAGGCCATGGTTCAGAAAATACTTGATAATGGATATGCCTATATTTCCAACGGTTCTGTATATTTTGACGTGGAAAAATACAACCAGAAATATCATTACGGAAAACTTTCAGGCCGTGTACTTGATGATTTGATGGAATACACGCGAGAACTTTCCGGGCAGGAAGAGAAACATAACAGTTACGATTTTGCTTTATGGAAAAAAGCTGATCCCAAACATATCATGCACTGGCCTTCCAAATGGAGCGAAGGATTCCCGGGCTGGCACCTCGAATGCTCGGTGATGAGCACCAAATATCTGGGTAATTATTTTGATATTCATGGAGGCGGCATGGATCTTTTGTTTCCGCATCACGAATGTGAGATTGCCCAAACAGTGGCTGCTACAGGTAAAGAGTCGGTGAAGTACTGGATACACAACAATATGATTACCATCAACGGACAGAAGATGGGTAAATCATTGGGTAATTTTATTACCCTCGATGAGTTGTTCAGTGGAAATCATAAGCTTCTGCAACAGGCATACAGCCCGATGACCATCCGTTTTTTTATTTTGCAGGCCCATTACCGCAGTACGCTGGATTTTTCCAATGAAGCATTACAGGCTGCCCAGAAGGGCATGGATAGGCTTTTTGAAGCTTATCATACATTGGATAAGTTGTCCCTTTCTAAAGTTGCTACGGTTCATCCTGAAGAGCTGGAGCAAAAATGTGCTGATGCCATGAATGACGATCTCAACAGTCCGATGGTTATTGCACATCTTTTTGATGCCGTGAAGACAATCAATTCCATTTATGCCGGGAATGAAAGCATTGATGCTGCCGGGCTCGCAAAGATGAAAGAAATTTTCAATACTTATATTTTCGACCTGTTGGGTTTAAAAGAAGAAAAAGCCGGGAGCGAAAACAATCAGCTGACTAGCGATTTAATCGAATTGCTGCTTAATCTGCGCATGAATGCAAAAGCAGCCAAGGATTTTGCCACATCCGACAAAATCAGGGCAGAGCTCAACCGACTGGGGGTTGAGGTAAAGGATAAAAAAGACGGATTCGAATGGAAAATTCTTTAAATAATCAGGGTTCAAAATCTGAAAGCGGAGAAGCTTTTCAATATAAACGCTTTATCACACGGGAGGTAAATATTGGCGGAATACCTCTTGGCGGTATCAATCCTGTGCGTATTCAGACCATGACCAATACTCCTACGATTGATACTGCAGCTACGGTCGAACAAACCATTCGCTGTGTGCGGGCAGGAGCAGAGTATGTCAGAATAACCGTACCAACTATAAAAGAGGCCGAAAATCTTTTCAACATAAAAGCAGCCCTTCGAAAACAGGGCTATACAGTGCCTCTGGTGGCCGATGTCCATTTTAATCCGGCTGTTGCTGAGGTCGCAGCCCGCCTCGTGGAGAAAGTCAGGATCAATCCGGGCAATTATATTGACAAAAAGCAGGTACATAAATTTGAATTCACGGATAGCGAATATGCCTTGGAACTGGAGAAAATACATGAACGCCTGTTGCCGTTATTGGCTATTTGCAAGCAGTATGGAACTGTTTTGCGCATAGGAGTTAACCATGGCTCGTTATCCGACAGGATTATGAGCCGTTATGGCGATACACCGGCCGGAATGGTTGAATCGGCCATGGAATTTCTTAAAATATGCAGAGCTGAAGGCTTTAATGATTTGGTTGTTTCCATGAAATCAAGCAACACAAGGGTCATGGTACAGGCCTACAGGTTGTTGGTCGAAGTCATGCAGGGTGAAGGCATGAATTATCCCCTTCATCTTGGAGTTACCGAAGCCGGTGAAGGTGAAGATGGCCGGATCAAAGCCGCTGTCGGGACCGGAACACTTTTAGCTGAAGGAATTGGCGACACCATCCGCGTTTCACTTACCGAAGATCCTGAGAAGGAACTTCCGGTGGCACAAAAACTGTCAGCTTATTTTTCTATTCCTGGTCATTTCTCGATTGAAAATCATGGTTTGCCGGTTGTATATAAACGTTGTGAATACAGCAAACGCATCAGTCGTGCAGCAGGCATAATTGGCGGATCAAATTTGCCTGTGGTTGTGGCTGATTATAAAGAAAATCAGGGCTTTTCATCGGAAGAAAAGTCCTCTTCTGCTGAATTTTATTACTTTTCACAGTTGGCAGATGGTCAAAAATTGCCTGCAGATCAGAATTTTATTTTCGATTATGCATTATGGGACGGGCAGTATAGAAGTTTTGGCAATGTTTTCCCTTTGATGACGATCAGTGATTATTTCTTTGGCAATGGAAGATCGGAGACAATGAATTTCCTGCTTCTGGAAAACAAACAATTGACACAGGACCTGCTGACTCTTTTGTCAACAGATAGCACCCTGGTACTGGTACTTCAGTCGTTCAGCCAGGATGCACCTTTGGAAATGAAAGCTTTCTTTAATTTTCTGATTAAAAACGATTGCCATCTTCCGGTTATCCTGAACCGCAATTATTGCGAAGATGATTTGGAACAGCTTGAGGTAAAAAGCGGCAGTGATTTTGGCTCATTGTTTATCGATGGTTTTGGAGACGGGCTTTGGCTCCGGAATGCTTCAGCATTAGGTGAGAAACCGTTGGAAGATTTGTCTTTTGCCATCCTTCAGGCCTCAAGGGTCCGCAGTACGAAGGCTGAATACATATCCTGTCCTTCCTGTGGCCGTACCCATTTTGACCTGCAAACGGCTACAGCTAAAATCAGAGAAAGGACCTCACATCTGAAGCACTTGAAGATAGGCATCATGGGCTGTATAGTCAACGGGCCGGGTGAGATGGCTGATGCAGACTATGGCTATGTGGGTGCCGGATTTGGGAAAATCAATCTTTACAAGGGTAAAGAAGTAATGAAAAAGAATATTCCCGAAGCGGATGCGGTAGACGAACTGATTGCCCTCATCAAGGCAAATGGTGACTGGCAACCGGCCTGAAAAATCAGCTAAATCAATATTTTTGTTTGGCTAAAGC
>JAUZOH010000251.1 GCA_030706565.1 Bacteroidota bacterium
CTGAAGGAGGAGCGATAGTCTATGAAGAGAATTGGGGATTAAGAAAGCTGGCCTATCCCATTCAGAAAAAAAGCACAGGCTTTTACAACTTAATTAGCTTTACAGCTGACAGCCAATTGATTGCAAAACTCGAAACCGAGTATCGCAGGGACGAACGTATCATTCGTTTTCTGACTGTAAAAATGGATAAATATGCCATTGAATACAGCGTAAAGAAGAAGAATCAGAAGTCTAACACTGAAGCAACTGATGACAAATCAGAGAAATCAGAAAAAACATTGGAGGAAAAAGCATGATGCAACAACAAAATCAATCTGAAATCAGATACCTTACCCCGCCTTCAGTTGAAATCAAAAAGAAAAAATATTGCCGTTTTAAGAAAAACAGAATCAAATATGTAGATTATAAAGATCCTGAATTTCTTAAAAAATTCCTGAACGAACAGGGAAAAATTTTACCCCGTCGGCTAACCGGTACCTCTTTAAAATTTCAACGCAAAGTTGCTACTGCAATTAAGAGAGCTCGTCATTTGGCATTATTGCCTTATGTAACTGATTTGTTAAAATAACTGATGGAGGGAAAAACATGGAAGTTATATTAAAAGAAGATATTAATAATTTAGGACAGAAAGACGATATCGTAACCGTAAGAAATGGTTACGCGCGGAATTTCCTTATTCCTAAAGGTTTAGCTATTAGTGCCATTCCTTCAGCAAAAAAGATGTTGGCTGAAAACATCAAACAAAGAGCTCACAAAGAAGCAAAAATCAAAAATGAAGCTCTTGCTTTAGCTGAAAAGATGAAAGATGTGAAACTCACTATCGGTGCTAAAACAAGTTCTAAAGGTAAAATTTTCGGTTCTGTGAATACCATTCAGCTTTCTGAAGCCTTACAGGCACAAGGATTTGAAATCGATCGTAAGAACATATTAATACAGGTTGATCAGATTAAGGAAGTTGGTTCATACAAAGCAAAGGTTAAACTGCACAAGGAAGTTATCGTGGAGATACCTTTCGAAATTGTATCAGAATAGAAATATTTTCTTATTTATCATAAAAAACCTCATTTACCGGAAGATAAATGAGGTTTTTCTTTTTTATTTAGCAGCAATAGCCTCAATCTCAACCATCACCCCCTTGGGTAATTCCACTACCTGAAAAGCTGCACGGGCCGGAGCATCTTCCTTAAAAAAAGTAGCATATACCTCATTCATTGCCCCGAAATTTTTCATATCACTAAGCAAACAGGTGGTCTTTACCACATCACTCATGGAATAACCTGCAGATTGAAGAATAGCTTCAATATTTTCCAATACCTGCTTTGTCTGTTCTGCTACACCCCCCGGGACAATATTCCCTGATGCAGGATCAACAGGAATTTGTCCGGACACAAAGACAAATCCATTAGCCTCCACAGCCTGACTATAAGGCCCAATTGCCTTAGGCGCATTATCTGTATGAATTATTTTTTTCATTATTTATTTTGAATTAAAATCAATGTTTATTCTTTTATAACCTTTTTGATCACCAGCCCATCCTTATTTATCAAACGAAGATAATAAATTCCAACGGCAAAAGAAGACATATCCAGAAGCTGACCGCCATTTTGAATTTTCTTATTGAACAACAAACGGCCATGAATATCTATCAATTCTGCAATCCAATCCTGATATTTCCCTGCAGGGAAATTGACATATAAAATATTACTGACCGGATTCGGATACACAAGAATATCTTCCTTTTTATCCAAGGTATTTACTGCTGTATTCAATTTAATGACTACAGATTTACTGACCTTGCAGCAAGAGGCATCAGTCACTTGTACCGAATAAGTTCCTTCAGCAGTAACCTGATAAGTTTCATTTGCCGAACTATCCTGCCATAGATAGGTTGAAAAACCAGCCCCTGCATCAAGAACATGGGGGAAAGAAGTCTTAATCGTATCATTTACTTCCCCTGTAAAAACGATTGGAGGAATCGCCTTATATGAAGAAACAGTTTTTTCAAGTGTATCATTTTGAAGGCGCAAATCCGGAATTCCAATCAGAGAAGTAATTATCTTAAAATGATAATCACCTATTGAATTCAGGTTGATTGTTTTTGGAAAATCTACCGTTATACTGTCCTTTGAAGGCTGAAGATCTGTAAGAATCGCAATAGTATCAAGGACCGGTGCCTGATCATTTAAAATATATGACACCAAAATTTTGTTTTTAGTTCCTTTGGCTATTGCTATATTGCTATGATTTAAAATCTTAACCTTAACATTCTCATTGGTACTTTTTCCACACCCAGAAACGGGGCTTACCAGTCTGGCCGGGGTGAAATCGTAAAGTTTTAAAATAACCAACACGCTGTCAGATGCCTGACATTCAGCCGAATTCCAAACCTTAACTTTATATTGATTTACACCGGAAACAGAATCTGCATAGATGGTATAATTCTGTGAAGTAGTTCCATCCTGCCACAGATAATGTTGAAAACCATCGCCAGGCTTAAGGACACAAACCACGCCGGTGGTATCCTTGTCCGGTCCCAGGTCAATCTTTGGAATGCCCCAAGTATTGACTACTTCGGCAATGCTGTCATTCTTTATGTTTAAATCGGTTTTCAACAGGGTATATGCCTTAATTTGATAACCGCCGCTTTGCGAGAAATCTTCAGATTTCTTAAAAGAAAAATAAGTAGAGTCTGAGGGTTTTAAATCATTTTGCAAAATTGCCGTATCACCAATAATGGCTGAAGTACCTGAAGGATATTTAACCTGATAGCCCACAAAAATACTATCATTCTTTTTGATGGTATCATTGCCTAAATTAAAGATTTTCAACTGTATTGAAACAGGGTTTTCATGTGTACAATCAGAAACAGGGTTTACGATGTCCTTTACGCCCACATCCCGGAATTTAAGCCTGACCCGGACAGAATCTATGGCAGAACAACCATAAGTATTGGTTACTGTAATTTTATAGTTCCCGGAAAACCTTGCCGTATCTGTTTGTAAAGTAGTCCCGTCATTCCAATGATAGGAACTGAAACCCGAACCGGCATCAATCACAAATTGCCTGGCAATTAAAGTAGTATCATGTCCGAGATCAATATTAGGATAACCCCACACATGAATATCCCGTTTCAGGGTGTCATTTATTGAGATATTATCAAAACGTGCGATAGTGTCATTGCTTAACCGGGTATAAACCTTGAAATGGAAGGGGGTATCAACCAATGCCGAAAAATCAGCCCTTTGAGCAAAATCAAACCTGAATGTACTGTCAGGGGCCAGTTTCTGACCGGATGAAAACACCCTGGATTCTGTTACTGCCGGATTATTATTCACCTGAAAGGAAACAAAGATCTTGTAATTTTTGGCTATGGTATCCGTACCCAAATTGCGGATTCTAAAAGAGACCGGTGAAGCATTGCCCAGGGAACAGGCAGATACCGGGGAAATAATGGAATCTATGCCAATATCTGGAATAAGCCGGGCCACGACTGTTGAATCCATCTGGAAACAACCGCCCCCCTGGTCTGTAACCTTAACCGTATACTTTCCGGGGGCAGTAATATGGGCTATGGAATCGGTTGAACCATTGCTCCAATAGTATTTCCAGGTACTCTTATAACCGGGCCTGAGCACCACCGTATCCACCCTTGCGGTTTTGATGGTATCAAGGAGATGAATCTGCGGTGCAGGTTCAAGGGTAAGATTGAAAGTTGCCGTATCATTGTTCATACCGGGATGATACATATAAGGATCGCGTTCAATCAGGGTATAGGCTTTAATATGTTCAGTAACGTTGGAACCCAGGTTGTTTATCGGCAGCGGCTTTTTAAATGTATATTGCAGTGTTTGCCCTATTTTTAATGAATCCGACAGCTTAAACGTATCCACGACCGCCATTTTCAGTCCAGACACATTTACCAGATTATCTATTTTAGCGCCGACTATGATAGTGTCGCCGGGATGCATTGCATTAATTCCAAAATTCTTAATGGTTACCCGAAGTTTGTCCGAATTAAAGTAGGGACAGGTATTGTTGGTCAGTCCATCGATACTGGATACTCCAATGTCATAGGGACTTTCATAGATTTTTACATCATCTATGCCAATACCTTCAGAGTTACTGATGGTATCACTGGCAAAATGGAAACGTAACTTCACATTGGGCTTGCCGGCCAATTCATCAGGGAGAATCTGCCGCATGGTCGTCCAGCCCGAACTGGTAGTATCCCAACCGGCAGAGTTCAATGCAGCAATATGACTGGCATTGTACCAGGGCCACTTGTAGGTGTCGTCATGCTTAGGAACCAGGTTCCACGTAACCCCACCATCAACAGAATATTGCAAACATGCACCATCAGTGTGTTTATACTGATCAGGCAAGGAAAAATCTCCCCTTATCTTGCATTCGAAAACAGGCTTTTCATTTTTTGTCAGATCGAAACAGGGGCTTTCCAGGAAGGACGAATCCCTGTCCTGATAAAAGCCGGTCAGATTGGTCACCCAGGCATACTGGCCTGAGGCAGCACCTCTGATTGAAAACGGTCCATCAGGGATACCATGCTGCCAGGTATAATTTCTACCATAAGGACGCCAGAAATTTTTCGACTGTTCCATGTTATCGGCATAGGGCAAAGTATAGGTAGGCAACACATACAAAGGATAAGAAACACTGTCATTCTGAAGATATTCATCAGTCTTGAGCAATGTACTGGCAACCATATCATAAACATCGGGGGTATGTAAATCCACTTTTGAAGAAAAAGTATAACTCACACTGTCATCCTTTGCAATCACCTGATTAATTGTTTCGGAAATAAAAGTTTTGCCACCGTCGAGCGAAAAACCAACAGGTATTGAAGCCGGCGAAGGCCCATCCCCATAATTCTTGACGACCACCCGGATGACTTCTCCATTGCCATGTCCACAGCCATTAGCAGGATAAACAATTCTCGAAATGCCCACATCCCTGGTTATATGATAGCCCGAAAGCAGGAAATCATCAATATTCCAGCCCGAGAACTGCCAGTCGTTATCCGAATAATCAAGATTATACCTGATGCTTATATTTTGTTGGCGGTCCGCAAAGGATGAAAGGTTGAAATCAGCAGGATGCCAGAGATGATCGCGTTTAAAACCGTCTTTTATCCAGAATGGAGTCCAGGAAACGCCATTGTCCGTACTGATTTCAATACGGGTATCGTCGGCATTATCGAAATTCAGCCACTCCATAAAACGGAGATTGATATTTTTGAAATACTTGCAATTGATCAGGGGAGATTTGGCGATGTAGGCGTTTGCAGAAGTTATGCCGGGTTCATAATCGCCTTTATATGAGCCTAATCCGTTAAGGTCGGTGCCTAAAACTTTTCCACCGCTAAAAGCCCGGGCAGGATCAGGATAACCCATCGTTGCCCCTCCCAATCCGCGGCATGAATCAATCTGAAACTCACCGCTTAGCTCCCAGCCTCTGAGCTTTTCAAAATCATCATTAAAAATACTGGTATAAATGGTCCTGCTGCCTGCAGGGGACTGGTCAACAGCCGGATACGTACTGCCATTAATGGAAAAACTATTGGCCAGTACTTTTGCATCCAGGGTCCTTCCAACTTGTGCACTGCTATCTACGTCATAAGTCAGCCAGAAATAATTATGGCCGGTATTCAGGTTGTAATTGGAAAAATTAAAAGTAACTGCTCCGGAGCTGAA
>JAUZOH010000252.1 GCA_030706565.1 Bacteroidota bacterium
ACCAAACCTTATGATGTCCGTAATGTAATCAAGGCTATTGTTGATGATTCCGACTTCCTCGAGGTTCAGGAATATTGGGCAACTAACGTTGTAATTGGTTTTGCCAGAATTAACGGTGAAACTGTGGGATTTGTCTGCAACCAGCCTCTGGTTTTGGCCGGTGTGCTTGATGTGGATTCATCCGACAAAGCAGCACGTTTTATCCGTTTCTGCGATGCCTTCAACATTCCTATTGTTACCCTGGTTGACTTGCCCGGTTATCTGCCTGGTATCGATCAGGAACATGCCGGTGTGATCCGCCACGGGGCAAAATTGCTTTATGCTTACAGCGAAGCTACTGTTCCCAAGATCACCCTTATCCTTCGGAAAGCTTATGGAGGCGGTTATATCGCCATGAGTTCACGCCACCTGCGTGCAGATTTCGTATTTGCTTGGCCTGATGCAGAAATTGCCGTGATGGGCCCTGAAGGTGCTGCCAATATTATCTTTAAGAAAGATATCGCTGCTGCTCCAAATCCAGAAGAAGTACGTCAGCAAAAAATCCAGGAGTATAAGGATAAATTTGCAAATCCTTATGTTGCTGCAGCAAAAGGATATATTGACTCGGTAATCACTCCGCAGGAAACCAGAAATCTGATGATTCACTGTCTTGATATTTCGGTCAACAAAGATATCGAGAACACTGTTCCATACAAAAAACATGGTTTGCCTCCATTTTAATGCCGGCTGATTGATAAATTAATTTTTAAAATTATTAAGTATGATTGAATCAAATCAAAAAACCGGGATTTTAAATATTGATGGCACACTTTACGAAACCAATCTGACAAAAAAATATCTGGAAAGGAAACCCTGGACTGAACCCGATAAGCGCCAGTACGTTTCACATATTCCGGGCACCGTCGTTCAGATTATGGTGAAAGAAGGCCAACAGGTGAAGAAAGGTACGCCAATGATTATTCTCGAAGCCATGAAAATGAACAATATCGCCCTGGTACCTATAGACGGAACCGTAAAAAAGATATATGTCACGGAAGGACAGAAAATCCCTAAAGGAACATTAATGATAGAATTCGAATAGATTATTCATTAATAAAAAAAGTAAAAGCTTTGCACCCATTCAGGTAGCAAAGCTTTTTTTATTCTTCAGATATAAAACCCGACCTTTCTTTCCACAAAAAGCAACCGGGAAAAGCCTGGTCTATATTTTCAACGGCCGATTCGAAAATACCATATACCGACGACCCGCTTCCTGACATAGCCGCATAAATAGCACCCGATTCATATAATTTATTTTTTATCACTTTAATTTCAGGAAATTGTTTGAAAATATTTTCCTCAAAATCGTTTGCGACGTTTTGTTTCCACTCTTCTACCGGATGGTAAAATAATTCATGAAGCGATTTCTCTGGTTTATGAGGGATTATTCCCGCATAAGCCCCTGCTGTATTCACCGGGATATCTGGTTTTACAACAACCAGGTGATAACCGGCCAGGCGATAAGGTACAGTTTTCAACAATTCCCCTTTGCCCTGGGCATAAGCAGGAAATCCTTCAACAAAAAAGGCACAATCACTGCCCAACTGAGTAGCATATTGCTTTAAACGTTCCACCGGCAAGTTCAGGTTAAATAACTCATTGATTGCTTTCAAGGTGAAAGCGGCGTCAGAAGAGCCGCCCCCAAGCCCGGCGCCAAAAGGGACTATCTTGTGCAGGTGCATCTTTACTGCCGGCAGGTCAAAATCTTTTTGCAACAGGGAATAAGCCCTCAGGCACAGGTTTTTCTCTGCCGGACAATCCACAGGAATGCCCGTCTGAACAAATTGAACCTGTTCTCTGATCTCTGTATCCTTATTCTCGACAACCTCCAGAAGATCGCATAAACGAAGGGGATAAAATATTGTTTCAATGTTATGAAAACCGTCAGAACGCTTTTCAACAATATTTAAACCTATATTTATTTTAGAATTGGGGAAACTCAGCATACAAAAATTGTTTGTCTTCAGCCTCACTCAATCAGCCAAAAGTATTCAACAAAAATAATAAAAAAGCCTTAATATTGGTTTTTTAACACTTTCACCCACAATAAGGCCTGATTTTCCTATTGATTACTAATATCGTCCGTATAAGCGCCATAGAGATACAGGGCGCCATAACTCCAATTACTTCCTTTCACTTCAGGAAAGTTTGGACGGTCCATTGTCAGCAGCATGTATCGATAAGGGAAACCTGCAGGCAGGGAAATGATATTTGCCCAAATTCGTCCCGGAGCTCCCGGCCAATGTGGGGGAAGATCAAATTTAAGCTCACCCAGGGCTGTAAGTTCAGGATAAGAATAAACCCGCATGGGCCCATTGCCCCCAATAAAAGCATAGCGCTTCCCCCCTATCTTTTGAATAACAGTGCCTGTGGAATTATAGGGCACCGGACCTCCAATTTTGGTGAATTTTCCATTCCACTGATTTGACTCAAAAATTGAAGCACGGATATTTTTCTCGACAAAGGAACTGGTAAGCAAGCGCCATTTTTTCACCGAACTATCATAAATAATGCAAGGATCTTCATTGCTGCCCGGAACATTTTCATTGGTCACCACCTTAGCCTTCATAACGGAAAAGCCATGGCGTGGATCGTGCGAAGAAGTCGCTGTAACAAGCCCCGAAGCTCCCCGTCCTTCGCGTCCGGCCACACCTCCAAAATCGCAGGTATATGCCCTCCATTCCCTGGCATCGTCATCATAAAACAGGTGGGAAGCATAATCGTTTCTCAATAATCCGTCGCCGTGATCAAATACAATCATGCCCTCGAAACGCAGATCGAACACCGAAGGATTAAAGCTCATAACTCCTTGCGCAGACTGGTCAATGCCCAACCCCCGGCAACTAAAAGTGAACCAGAGCCTGTTATCATCAAGCAAAGGGCTGCCATCCTTGTGGGTAATAAACCGGACATCCGCCTGGCCAACCCCTGGGGAAAGATAGGAACAAGCTTTGCCTATCGTTACTGTAGAAGCAGGAGGAAGGCTGGCTGCAATATTGAATGTGGAAGAACTTGCAAGTTTGCGGTTCCTGAAATCTACAGCTTCAAGTAAGTGTTCTTTAGGGGTTGTATGCCCAATATATGTTGTTTTTCCATCACGGGTCGAAAATATGGCCAGGCTATTGCCCGAAAGCTGAAGCTGCAAGAGGTATGGAGGTTGTAATGGCTTCCCTTCCGAATATATTACTTCCTTAACCATCCTGGCCTCCGTAAAAATTCTAAGATAAACACCCGGTTTATCGCCTCCGTACCTGACCATAACCTGGACACGATTGCGCAGACCCAGGGTGGCAAGATCTATTCCTACTTCAACCGGGCTACCACCGGCAGGCAGTTGCACGGAACGGACATCCAGCTCGTATGTTGCATAGGGATTTATGCCTCCGGCGTAAATTGCAGGTTGGCTCGTCTTCTCTCCGGCGGGCGAAGAAAGCACCAGGCAACCGCCTGAAAGTTCTGCCTGTGCCTCATCACCGGCCTTGGCCGTATCGACCTCACACACCTTAAACGAAGGATGCATCGAATTGAATGCCACCACCTCGGAAGGTTTTAATTCGCTCAGAGGGATATTATTGGTAAAAAGGAAACGCCTCACTGCCAACCTGTGAAAAGTGAGTTGAAGCGGATTAACCTGAGCCTGCAATTTCCCCTTATTGTTGGATAAAGACTGTGCACCAATACTGCCCACAGCTAAAAGTGTCCAAATAAATATATAAAGTCGTTTCATGTATTTACAAAATCAATTTAATCTTTTGTTACAATTTTAATTACTGCATCATACTTTCTTGTATTGGGGTTAAGAGGAATAAATACATTACCGGCTTCATTATTGTTCCACAAGGTACTTTGATAGTGTAATTCAGCACCGGAACTTAGGAGGTAAATATTTTTCACCTTGTCATTTAATCCACTGACTTTAAGATGTCCCAAATAAGGATACATCCAGTGGGCGTAAATTGTGTTCCCATTTTGGGTATATCGCCCCCACTCGGGTTTAGCGAGGTCAGAGGCCTTGCAGCCATAGATACTCTCACTGTTTTTGTTCATCCAGTTCCCTACTTCACGAAGAATGTGTAAACTTTCTTCCGGGAAATTTCCACGGGCATTTGGGCCTACGTTCAACAACATGTTCCCACTTTTACTGACACAATTTACAAGACTTTGAATGATTAATTCAGGTGACTTCCAATTCTTATCGGACTCATTATAACCCCAGGAATCATTCATGGTAAGGCATGTTTCCCAGGGAATGGGATTGCCATATTTATCAAATAAGGGAGCATCAGGTATCCCTTGTTCCGGCGTTTCAAAATCGCCATAGGAGCTGACCATTCTTTCGGCTGCACCCATATTATGGTTAATTTCCAATCGATTATCTAAAATGATATCCGGTTGATACTTTCGTACCATATCAACCAATTCTTTAGCCTTCCATTTTTCGCCATTATAATCGTCAAAAGAGTAATCGAACCACATAATATCTATCTTCCCGTAATTCTTTACCAGCTCTTCAACCTGGCCATGCATGTATTTCAAATAATTATCCCAGTCGAACTTACGTTTTCCATACTCTTTGTCGTTGCGTTGGGGATGATTTCCAACATTTGGATAGTCAGGATGATGCCAGTCAATGAGCGAATAATAAAGGCCAACTTTTATGCCTTCAGCCCGAAAGGCATCCAGGAATTCACGTACCAAATCCCTCCCTTTGAACCTTGTGCTTATCTTATAATCGGTCAATTTGCTGTCGAACATACAAAAGCCGTCGTGATGCTTGGCAGTTAGCACTGCATATTTCATTCCGGCAGCTTTGGCTGCCTTAGCCCATTTTTTGGCGTCAAAATCAACCGGATTAAATTCATCTACATATTTCTGATATTGTTGAGTAGTCAAATGTTCGTTTGATTTCACCCATTCGCCCCTTGCCGCAACGGCATAGGCACCAAAATGAATAAACATTCCGAACCTTGCATTCCGCCACCATTGTGTGCGTTTCATCACCTGTTCGTACCGGGCAGTATATTCTTTATCCGGCTTTTCCTGAGCATTTATCAGGTTCGCAACAATTGCAAAAAATACAAATGTTGCAATAAACAATTTTTTCATTAATAATGGTTTTTAAAGTAGTTTATGTTACGTTTTATCTAAAATAATTATTTTTCTATCCGCAGTTACAATGAATAATTTGATTCGTTTTTTTACCAGGTAAACGATTTCGATTAACTTTCAGGGAGTTGAATAAAGCCAAAACCACTATTTAAATTTCGCCCTGGTTTTAACCTAAACCAACTTGACCTTTACAATTTTGCCCGGCTGAATCCGGTATTCCACATAACGTCCAGCTTTTTATAAATTATTTTCATAATATTAAAGAATGAAATTATTAAAGCTAAACGTACCGCATACCCCCTAATAAATCTTCATCTTAATTTCCTGACTTTATAGGATCAGGTGCAGCGGGATGCTCAGGATCATAAACAGCAACAGCTACACGTGAATCAGCACATCCATAATAGAGGTACCACTTCTTTTTAAAAAATGTCAAACCTTCAATAAAGACAGTACCATCAATATATTGACCACTTTTTTCGAATGATTCCATAGGGTGAAGAAAAGGAACATCCAATCGTCCGAT
>JAUZOH010000253.1 GCA_030706565.1 Bacteroidota bacterium
CAACAGCAATCTTATCGTGCGCTATGTCCTTATCGGATACCAGATAATCCAGGCAGCGGCTGGCTCCCCAAGCCCAGGCAGCAATGGCTCCCCATGAATCTGCCGACCGTCCGTTGTCCAGCAGTACGTGAATACCATTTTGAAAATGATCGTCAAAATCCGGATCAACATCCGCATTATAAAAGGCGGCTATGGCATAGCCACGGGCAAGAACTTCTTCAGCAGGCCAAAACTCACTTTTATTTTCACGTGTAAAATCGATATTTTTAGGCGGACGGTTGCACACCAGTAGAAAAACAGGAACAGGTCCGTGAACTTTGTTTGGGATGAAGACTCCCAAATGGATGGTTAGTGATTTATTCTTAGCACTGATGGTAATATCAACAAGTTTCAAGGTAGCCGCACCGTTCATGGCCCCTCTATCCTCCTTCACCACCTTGATGCTTTTTCTATACGGGGTGGCTGGAACACGCCCGTATACCTGAGAGGTGAATAGTTCCAGCAGCTCGGGCCGACGGAGTTTTAACCATTCATCTTTTTGGCTAACCTTCATCCCTGTCGAAGTGGTCAATACATCCGGTAAGGAAAAAACAGGAACCTTCCCTTCATCATAATTTGTCCCCGGTTGTTGTTTTGACAACTGCTCAATTAATTTCTGAGAGGCATGCCAACTTTCATTCTCCTGGGCTGCCAAAGGAGATAGCTGAAATGACAGAAAAAGAATGACAGAAAAAGCTATTTTATGAAATGGTATCTTGGAAAATTCATATTTGTATTTCATTTATTCAAGGATATTAAATCATTGTATCTCAACTTCTGCATTTTCAACTTCCGGAACAGAAAAGAAGACTCTTTTACCAACTTTCTTAACAGGAAGAATAGTTTGACTGGAACCCTCGTGAAGAATAACTTTTGTAATATTGGCGCTTGCAACAGAAATCCGAGTAGGCTGATTGCAACTTACCCGGATAGTTTTGCGATCGATGATGAGATTAACCGCTCCTTCTGCTTCAGGATATACAGAATAATCTCCATAACTTAATTCTTTACCCTTGCCCAGATACAAGGATGATACTTTATTCCCGGTTAAGCCAACTATTCCGAAATATCCCCGGAACTTCCAAAGATTATCCGAAAAAGTTTTACTGTTATCAACTGACTGAAAAATCATCTGGCTTGAATTATCCTTAAGGAAAACCTTCAGGGAAGTAAAGTCTTTACCATCGTTGCGGCTGGCTAGCGAAATATGGTCGATTGTATATGCGTTTTCACCACGGTACGGTTCGAATACCACTACAAAGGGTTTGCTGCCAGCTTCTTTTTCAGTACGAACAGTAAAAACCGGAAGGGTTTTGCCACTGTACTGCTTTCCCGAAGTTTTTGTTTTCGGTGACATCGCCTGGTAATAAGTCCGGCCTTCATTCCCGGCAATTAAAGCCTGCAGAAACAAATCGCTTGAATTTGCATCCCTGATTGAAAAGCGTGCAATTATATTTCCTGAATAATTATCCAACTTATGGACATCGGTAAAAAAGCGAAAGCCGGGATAATCCTTCCCGCTTAGGGGATAAGAAGTTGAAACCGTGTTTAACGGTTCGCGTTTTTCGCTCAAGAAGGAGAGTTGATCGCCAATGTTATGGTAAACATAATCGTTGCTCACCGAATTATCGGAACGAAAAACATCAATATAATAACCACTTGTTTCAGAAGTTCTGACAATAGAAAGTGTACGTGACTGATTGGTGCGGGTCGATTTGTCAAAGTAACGGGTATCGGTAAACGAATATGCAGGGGATACGGCTTTTTCGTCGGGTAAAGGCTCCATGGCTGCCAGTTCAATCTGCCCGATATTTTTAGCCCCTGCTGTACCGCTAAAAGGTACAGAACTTGAAGAACCGGCAGCAACAACAGTATTATGGGCTGCCCATTGGCTGTAATAATTGCGGTGCAACGGATGCTCATAATTGGGACCTGTTCCTGCATCAATGCCCAATACATCTCCCAATCCATACAATTCCATTGACATACCATTGCAATGATTATGGTTATAAGTTGCCCCCTGCACTCCAACCATCAATCCGTTTTGTACATCCATTCCATTACGTTGCAGAAAAAACCGTGCAAAATCCAATTTCCCGGTTCTGGGCCATTGATAAGTTGTGGTTGCTTCCGGTAATCCGGATAAAAAGCACAACAATCCCAGATAGCCTGATTTTTCCCTTTGATATATACCCCCTTCAATGAGTTTTTTCATCGAAGCCAGCATTTCGGGCAATTCAGGCCGGTTGTATTTAATAGCCCCGATCAATCCTATTTCCAGAGACTCACCACTTTGCGAAGCCCTGCCGGTATCACCAAAACCGCCATCAGTCAGGTTTGGAAACGAATATTTGAGCATGGCATAGGATGCTTTGAGAAGAGCAGGGAAACGGCGGAATACATCATATCCGTTTTTTTCAAGTGCCAGTGATGCCAAAAGCAAGTTGCTTACCGGATAATTGTGATAACCTCCCGGCTCTTTCCAGTGCCCGTCAGGAGTAAGCCATTTTTCAACTGTCGAAGGCAATGCCAGCTGGCCACAGCCTCCATTCATAGTATCTTTTTCCAGTATAAACTGAAGGTAATAGTCCCTTTTCTGCTTATTTTCCAAGCTGAGCGCGGCAAAAACCATGGTGGAACTTTCAGCTGCATACCAGTTGTTATTATAGTAACCCCGGAATGCAAGAGTGGAAGCAAAAGTTTCAAAAACCTTCTCATACCAATGGAGATCGTATCCATTTTGCTTCATGAACGGTTTAACAAAATCATAGGCTAAAATTATGCTGCGATAACTCTGATCACCCAAAGTTTGCATATCCAGAAATCCTGTACGGCAAGGCCCAACAATCGGCTCCTGATAATAGGCCCCTTTGGCCCATTGTTCAAGTATGTCAGCAGCAAACCTGGCATACTTTTCTTCCCCTGTAAGCCAGTAAACGATGGATGCCTGAAGCACCAAATCGTTTATATCCCCGTTGATCTCTGTTATAAAACCCTGTGGATCAACCCATTCTTTTTGTCTGGTTTCGGGATTATAAAGGTGCATCAAACGGGATGTATCGTTGGGAACCAATTCCTCCAGGGTCGGTTTCCGGTAAGAAGTCCCCTTTTCGGTAATGGGAGACCTGAGATAAGTTGAAACCCTGACTGTAGGTACAGGAGCATCGCCGGTCCATCTGACCAGACGAAGTCCTGATTGATCAGAATAAACTGTTGTATACCGTTTCCCCGGAATACGGTTCATCAGGTAACGGCTTAAAATCCAATCTTTATCAGTCTGATGCCGGTCAACATAAACCGAAACATTTTTCTTAAAATCATCAAAAATAGCCCTGGCCCAAGCCTGTTGCTTCACTTTTTCAAGAACGATTTGTTTATCGTTATCATTTACCAATATATGCGGAAAGTTTTCCTGCGCAAAAAGAGTAAATGACAGGCTCAAGGCCGCAATGCATATACATATTTTAATTATCAACTTCATGATCTTAATTTTGGTAAAGGTTCATACTGATGGTTTTTCCTGCCTCATCGCCTTTGGGAAAAGAAACAGTTACAATTGATTTACCTGATTCAAAAGCCAGGTTAGTTGAAGCATCTTTGGAAAGAAATTTTCCTTTAAGAGAAACCTGAACCTGCACTAATTTCTGGGTAGGATCAGAAACGGAAATTTTTATTTGTCCCGATTCCTTTTGGAGCATAATAATACAAGGTTGGTCTACTGCCACACCTCCAAAGACGTCCGCTTTACCTGCCTTATAATAAACTATCCCGGCCAATGACCCGTCAGTCGACACAACAGACTGCATATTTTCGTCATTTTTAATAATCCTGAAAGGATTTGCGGTTTCCAGCTTTTTCATTATGCTGATTGTAGCATCCGGAACCAACACATAAGCATAGGTTTGAGAAGAAGGATTAACTCCATGGTCGAACCAAAGCTTAAAAACACCGGTTTTAATTGGAACATCCTTATATCTTGAGGCTACCCTATTCCACGATCCTTTTACAACCTGGGGTTCGAGTTTTAAATTTCCTCCGTTGGGGAAAAAATAGCCTGTCTGGTTATGAAGGATCCAACGTGGATTTGATAAGTCTACAGAAGTATTGCCCATTACCTGTTCACTTTTAGTTTTAATGATAACCTTGCCATCCAACAAGGTTTGGTTTACCGAGGTGGTTACAGGAAAGCCTTGTGCAGAGCTGATGCCTGCCCCCAGGCATATAATCTGGCCATTAAAAAGGAACCAGGATTTTTTTGCCATTAGTCCGTCTCTGTTATAATCCATTGCCGCAACACCTATCTTCCCGTCAGAAACCCCACCAACAAAGTCGCTTGCAATACGGTAACCTGAAGCCGTGAGTACGGGCAATTTTCTGTTGTCCTGCTGAGTGGTCGTTCCCGGTATTTTCTTCCAGTCCCAGTAAGGAAAAATATTTTCATACTCCTGCCCTTTTTGGTAGAAATAAGTTGCCCCATCTCCCAAATAATAGCCCTGAATATTTTCGGAATTACAGGATTCTGCTCCAATAACCCTTTTGGAACACATTTTTACGGAAAAATAATAATCGGGACTACGTTTTACCTGAAAATCGGAACGCCAAAAATGTTTGTCCCCAACGAGGTTCTGATATTGCATAGCTTTATTATATTCTCCTGCAAATGCAGGATCAAGGGTTTGCATTTTTTTATAGGAATAGGCCAGGCTCCTGGCCTTCTGTGCCGGAGAATTAACAAAAAGTTGTCTACCGCAGGCACTGATATCCATCCTGTTTTTCCAGGTCACCCACTGCTGCCCTTCCAGAAGATAATTACGCAAGATGGCCATTTTTGTTTCCTCAAACTGAAATGGCGTATTCCTAAGTACAGAGATCCATTTGATCATGCTTTCCACGTATGCCAATCCATAATTTCCAAATTGAATCTGAGGGCCGTGCTGATGAAATGAGCCGTCAGCCTGAATACCCTCCTGCATGCTTACCTTCATTTCCTCCTGAATAGATGCAGAAGCTTTGCGTATTGTTTCCACATCGCGCAACAGCAAGGATTTTAGCAATACGTTACCCGACAGCCATACCTTGTTCTGTCCGGTCATCCCGATTTTTGCACGGTCCAATATTTTTATTCCTTTTTCTTTTTGCTCCACCGAAAGCTCATCCTCCATCAAAATCATGATTGGAGCAAGTGTCATGGGAACCCCTATCTGAGGATACCACCAGTTGGGACACTGAAAATCGTTTTGAAACCAATAATCAAGAGCTAACAGAATTTTGGCAGAAAGTTTCGGATCATGGAAATATTTCGAATTACTTGTCTGGTATGCTTTTGCCATTTGCAAGGCATTAGTGAAATGATCATTAGGTTGCCAGGCACCCCGTTGTTTACTAAGATAATTTATGTCCGGCCAAAATCCCTTATCATTCAATTCCTTGCTGATTTTCTCAATGTTATTTTCATTACTAAAATCACTTAAAATATCATTGATCACATTTTGATGCAACTGGGCCAGGTCGTCAGAATAACTACTTTTTATTTGTGAATATCCATTGGATAAAATTGAAAAACAAAGGAAAGACAAAACCAAATACCTACTTAAAAATTTCATATTGAAAATGTTATTATGTTATCAAAAAGA
>JAUZOH010000254.1 GCA_030706565.1 Bacteroidota bacterium
GCAAAGCATTTCTCTGATTAATTATATGGTCAGCTCCGGCATATCAACGGATGAACAATATTTTTGTGACACAGGTCTGTGTACCGTCACTTGAGGCACAAAATACCAGATAAACTCCGGTATGAACCCTTTGTCCATGTAAATTTTTACCATGCCACACGGCTTGCCCTCCCACTGATTTGGTTTCATAAACAAGATTGCCGCTAATGTCGGTAATTTTTACATTAGTATCGGCTATTAAACCGGTAACAATGATATCTCCCTGATAATCTCCTTTCACGGGATTTGGGAAAACATAGACATCTTTAAAGGTTTCGCCGGCTTTTGTTGCTGTTGCCCTATATGATACAATCCCTTTGTCGGTGCCGAAAAATACTTCGCCAGAATTACCATCCACAGCAATGCTTAACACACGGTTTGACAAAAGGGGGCTGTTTTCGGCGGTAAAATGGCAGATCTCTTTCAGGCCATTGGATGAAACCAGGTAAGCTCCCGAACGGTCGGTGCCTATCCATTTGCGATTGCCCCCATCCACAGCAATGGTATTAACCGTTTCGGTCGAAAGCAGAGCATCAGCATTGTTTGTCCCGTCATTGCGAGGAATCAGAATACGTTGGGCACTGAAATCATTTTCGTCAAATACTTTATTGGGGTTGTAATAGACCAGAATTCCTTTGTTTGTGCCCAGCCAGATTGCACCGTCGAGATCTTCGGCAAAACTGTATACGGAATTGACGGTTTCTCCTGCTTCATTTATGACATCAAGCCGTTTGGTACGGTCATCCTGGGTATTGTCCAGGGTATTGTTGTTGTCGAAAACAAAAAGGCCTTTATTGGGCATCAGTACCCATTTAATGTCATTGTTGGTAATCAGGATATCGCCAAAGAAATCGGCATTGGTCAATTTTTTATACGGGAAACTTTGCCATTTCCCGTTGGCCAGTTTTACGGATATGCAGTTGGCTGCATGGCTGTTGGTCATCCATAGATTATTCCGGGAATCATAGGCCAGCCCTCCAATACGGACATAGGGACTGTTATCCGGAAAAGCATTCTGCAAAGTACTGTTGGTCTGGTTGAAAATAGTGACCAGAGAGTCTTCGTTAAACTGTAGCAAACCATATCCCCAGGAAGCAGCATACCATTCTTTTGAATTTTGCGGATTGACAATAATCCGTATAATGTCCGACAAGGAGTTGATGTATTTGCTTTTCCAGTTTTCATCCTTGAAGGTAAATATCTCTCCCTTGTTCCAGATATTATTCCAGTCGGAATTTCGTCCTCCGCCTGCTACAAATATCGTATGATTAAAGCAGGATACGCTCATTGCATTTGCCGACTTAGGCCCGTTGGGCGAAACACTTTCCCATTGTCCTGAATTGTCACATTTTACAAGGCCTTTATCATAATCTGCAACCCACAGAATATTGTCTTTGTCATAGATGGCATCGCGGTGGTCGGATACGGTGACATGGGCCAGGTTGTTCCCATTGGAGTCATATACGTCGTTGTTCCAGTTGCTGACCACCACAAGTTTTCCATTGCAACTTTTTAAGGAAATATTTTGAAGTTTCCGTTCAGGCTTAAAGATGCTCCAGGAATCATTATCAAACTGGTAAATTGCATCGTTGTTAAAAGTTTCTGATGAATAATTTACATATATCTTGCCATTATAGGCAGTAATGGCATTGTATTTTTTATCAAAATCGGGTATGTCTTCAATTCTTTGCCAGGCGTGAAAATCGACCAGGTTTGAATTCAGGTTTGCTTTATAAATCCCATTTTCGGCAGCGGCAAAAATGTAATTGCCGTTGCAGGCTGTGCCAAACACATTTATTTCTGAACCTCCTGCTCCGATGATATACGTATCTTTGATTTCCATCCTGGCCAGGTTGAGTACCACAATTCCGAAACCGCAAGAGAGGCAGGCATCAGTGCCCCGGAACGAAATCTGGTTGATAGTCCGGTTTCCCATGATGGTTTTGTTCTTAATGTCGGGAATGTTGTATATTCTGTTGCCCGTGATCAGATCGATATTGGAATTTGAATAAGCCACAACCAGTACATTATTTTCGGCCGAATAATTAATGCTGCTGATGCCCACATCCGACAGCCCTTCGACTTTTGTCAGTTTGGATATACTGTTGCTGGTTTTATCATAATAAAACAAGCCTTCGCTAATGGCACAATAAATCTTATTATCGCCTTCAGTAACTTTTATGGCTTTGGAATAGGGCAGGTGTGAGCGCCACTGTCCTATGCCGGTCTGCGAAAGAGCAGGAACAATCCTGCTGCAGGTCAGGAAAAACAATATGATGATTTTCAGGCGGTTCATTGTTCCAATTGCCGGTAAACAATTTTTCAGATAGCCGGTAGTATATTTATTTTAGTACTATCCGGTATAAAGAACTTCAATCTCTTGATATTTATTTCTTTAACCTGTTTGTATTTTATTATTTTTTTAACAGATAATCAACCAGTTTGTTGACAGCTATACCCCGGTGGCTTATTTTATTTTTTTCTCCCAGCGACATTTCTGCAAATGATTTGTCGTAACCCAGAGGGCAGAAAATAGGATCGTAGCCAAATCCCTGGTTTCCTTTTTTCTCCGGTAGAATGATGCCATTCACTATACCTTCAAAATAATGCCGGGTACCATTTTCGATCAGTACAATAATCGTCCTGAAACGCGCGTTCCGGTTGGTTATTCCTTGCATATTAGCCAGAACTTTTTGGATGTTGGCTTCAAAGCGGGCTTCAGAAGATGAAAATTCATTGAGTTCACCGACATAACGGGCTGAATAAACCCCCGGCTCACCGTTTAATGCATCAATTTCAAGTCCGGTATCATCGGCAAAACAATTCTGTTTGTATTTGTTGTAGATATATTCTGCTTTTTCGAGGGCATTCCCTTCGAGGGTATGGTGAGTTTCGGACAGTTCCTCACTGCAACCTATGTCTTTCAGACTTAACAGGTGTATCGCATTACCCAATACATCCTGAATTTCTTTTATTTTATGGCTGTTGTTAGTGGCAAATACCAAATTCATGAATAATTAATTAGAAAAGCTTATATCTTATAGCCTGGGATAATATTCCAGGAACCAAATTTAGCTCAATTTACAGATTTAAATACCCATACCCGGGAAACTGAATGAATCAATTGTAGCTACAGCCGGGTTGACGCACATAACCGGGATTTTAGCCGCATTATCGATAATATGCTGTTCAGGGGCTGCAAGTATATAGTCAATAAAATTAATTTTCTTGGTGGTCATGATTAAAATGAGATCTGCTTCAATTTCACTGGCATAATCAAGTGTTTCATCTGCAAAACTTTTATTCCCTTCAGCCTGTTTTATTTCATATTTAATACCGTATTTTTCAAAATATTCTTTGGTGAATGCTATGTTGGTCCGTATTCCTTTCATAAATCCCACATCGCTCACATTTTCTTTCAAAATGAATATTTTCGAATTATAGAGTTTATATAAATAATGAGCCCAAAATAATTTTTCCCTGCATTCTTTGGTAAAATCAATGGGGAAAACGATTTTCTCAAATCCCTTATCTGTAGGGGGATTTTTGACAACGACAACGGGAGCCTTTGAGGAAACCACTACTTTCAAGGCCCAGCTTCCTGTAAGTTTCTGCATGGTGGTTCTTCCATGGGTACCCATTAAAACCAGTTCTGCCTTTAATTCTTTACTGACTTCTCCAATCGTAGAAAAAATGGAGCCTTTTCTAACCAGGAAATCAGTTTCAATATTGTACTGAGAAGATCCTGCTTTGGCCAATTGCTCAATTTGCTGACTGGCTTTGTCCATTTCCGATTCATCCTTGATGATATGCAATAAGGTAACCGTATTTCCTTCTTTTTTGGCCAGGACATAAGCATAGAAAATTGCATTGCGTGAAATCTCGCTAAAATCGGTTGGAACTAAAATTGTGTGCCTTTTTGCTTCCATAAGAATTAAATTTATAAACTGCAGTATGAACGTTATAAATAAAAATACTAGCTTTGTTAATGTTGAGTATTGAAAAATTATCTATGGCACGACAAGATAATAAATTTCCACTAATAGTAACTCTTTCGTTATGCTTTTTTTTAATTCTAGCAGAGAATACGAAGGTTTATCCCGGTACGTCCCTGCAAGAAACAGAATATGAGCAAATTATAAATAATGATTTTAAGGATTTATACTCTTCAAAAAATAAAATTAAATTATATCAATGTTCTTTTTTCGGTTTTATTCCTCACAATCAGGGAAGGAGATTTTCGGTTGCTTCAAATTGGGTGCGTTTTGAAGACCTGTCTGCGCCCCGGTCAGGAAGGGAAAAAATCTGGTATCAGTATTACCTTGAGGGATATGATAGTAGCTGGTCTTCCTGGACTAATCAAAGGTCTAAGAAATATGTCCGCCTGAAACCGGGTATTTATACCTTTAAAGTACGATGGCGGGCAGATGGGGATTATAAGGTCAATGGGGTAGCGTACGACTTCGGAATTGAAGTTCCTTTCTATCTTCATGGATGGGTGTACATTTTGGGCCTTTTGGTTTCTCTGTCCATACTATTTCTCGTCATTAAGCTGAGGATTCGCAATTATAAAAGGGAGAAAGCCAGAATTGAACAAATGATCAAAGAGCGGACCGCTGTCCTGGAAAGGGAGAAAGCCAGCTCCGAAAAGTTGATAGAAACTCTTCTGCCTAAAGAGTCTGCCGATGAACTCAGGCTTACAGGAAAGTCGCATTACCAAAAATACAAAATGGTAACTGTTTTGTTTTCGGATATCCAGGGATTTACTCTGATTACCGAGCAAATGAATCCTGAAGCCCTGATTGACCAACTCGATTCTTTTTTCTTTCATTTTGATAATGTTGTGGAAAAGTTCAACATTGTAAAGATCAAAACTATTGGCGATGCCTATATGTGTGCCGGAGGACTTCCCCATAAAAATCATACCAATCCGGTTGAAGTCCTGCTGGCAGCCCTCGAAATGCAGCAATACATGAAAGAGTTGAAGAAGAAAAATGCAAAAATATGGGACTTGCGCATTGGCATTCATACCGGTGAAGTGATTGCCGGAGTGATCGGCCAGAAAAAAATGTCGTACGATCTTTGGGGGGATACGGTAAATACTGCAAACCGTATGGAATCCTCAGGCGAACCGGGGAAAATCAATATCTCCGGTCAGACCTATGGACTGGTCCGTGATTATTTTATCTGCGAATACAGAGGCAAAATGCCTGTAAAATATAAAGGTAAAATTGATATGTATTTTGTCAAAAGTATCCGGCCCATACTTTCTGTCAATTTGAAGGATTTACCAAATAAAAGGTTTTATAATCAGTTGCAGTTGCTTCGCATACTTGACCTGGAAGAGTATATCTACAACCGTCTGGACAAGGAACTGCCTCAAAATCTGTATTTTCATACCACCCGGAAAATCAAAAATATCTGTACCATTGCTGAGATATTTGCTATCAGTGAATCGGTTAATGAGGAGGAATTGTTGTTGGTAAAAACTGCAGCATTGATGCACGATATAGGATATATCAGGCAGTATAGCAATCATGTGGAGAAAAGCATAGAACTGGCCTCCGAAATTTTGCCTAAATTTCAATATTCTCCTTTACAGATCAGGCGCATTCTAAA
>JAUZOH010000255.1 GCA_030706565.1 Bacteroidota bacterium
AGTCATCAAGTTAAATGAAAAATATGTTCCTCCTTATGAGTCGGGTGCATCACTTTATGTACGCCCTCTTCTGATTGGTACAGGAGCTGAAGTTGGTGTTAAACCTGCAGGAGAATATTGTTTTGTTGTATTTGTTACTCCGGTTGGCCCATATTTCAAAGATGGATTTAAACCTATAGATGTATTAATCTGCCGGGATTACGACCGTGCTGCTCCGCTGGGAACCGGTCATATCAAAGTTGGGGGCAATTATGCTGCCAGTCTTCTTTCTTTGCAGCAGGGACATGATGAGGGTTACGAATCGGTTTTGTATCTTGATGCCAAAGAGAAGAAATATATCGATGAATGTGGACAGGCTAATTTCTTTGGTGTACGCGGTAATTCTTACATTACTCCCGAATCGCGTTCTGTTCTGCCTTCAATTACCAATAAAAGTTTGATGGCCTTAGCCAAGGATATGGGCTTAACGGTTGAAAAAAGGAAAATCCCGGTTGAAGAACTGGCAACTTTTGATGAAGCGGGTGCATGTGGCACAGCTGCTGTAATTAGTCCTATTGATAAAATCTTTGATCCGGAAAGTAACACAAGCTATCATTTTTGTAAAAACGGGGAGGTTGGTCCGGTTTGTACCAAATTATACAACCGCTTAAGGGCTATTCAATATGGCGATGAATCCGATAAATTTGGCTGGGTCGAAGAAGTGAAATAATTTTATTTTTCAATAATCATTATAGAAAGCGGTTTTTTATTTAAGACCGCTTTTTTTAACTTTAAACATTTTTGTACCTTTTCTGTAAGCTCTTTAGAAAACTTGTTACTTTTGTATTTTTAAAATTAGGAATAAACTTGATTAAGCTTTGATGAAGTTTAAAGAAACAAAAATCAGTAAGCTACAGCTTCGCAGCTCATATTTTACATCAATCATCAGCAATTCGCTTGTGTTGTATATGATCGGATTATTGGCTCTTTTGCTTTTTAATGCCCAAAAACTTTCCGACTATGTAAAAGAAAATATAGGTTTTTCCGTTATTTTAAATGATCAGGTCAGTGAAGCTGATATTATCCAGTTAAGAAAGAATCTTGAAGCCACTCCATTTGTGAAAGCCACAAAATATGTAACTAAAGAAGAGGCAGCTAAAGATCTGCAAAGAGAACTGGGAGAGGATTTTGTCGATTTTCTGGGTTATAATCCTTTACTTTCATCCATTGATGTCAATTTGCATGCACAATATGCCAATCCTGACAGTTTGAAAAAGATTGAACAAGAGATTAAAACCTATCCTCAGGTTAAAGAAATTTATTATCAAAAATCCCTGGTGGGATTGGTCAATGAAAATATAAGAAAGATCAGCTTGATTTTGCTTTCTTTTAGTGGATTGCTTGCTTTAATTGCTGTTGCACTTATTAATAATACCATCAGGCTTTCGGTTTATGCCCGCCGTTTTCTTATTAATACCATGCAACTGGTTGGGGCTACCAATTCATTTATTCGGAAACCTTTTTTGTATAAAAGTATTTTGCATGGAATCTATGGTTCAATTATTGCTATAGCGCTACTTGTAAGTACATTTTATTTTGCTCAGAAAGAAATCAGGGACTTTATTTCTTTTCAGGATCCCGGGATGTTAATATTAGTATTTGCTTCTGTTTTGGTAGTTGGCATAGTCATTAATACCATTGCTACTTATTTTGCAATTAATAAATATTTGAGACTGAAAGAAGACGATTTATATTATTAAATTATGACAATTATGGAAACAAAAAAAACATCGGTTGTTAAGAATGCTCAACAAGACAAACCCAGTTTCGCTTTAGAAAAAGGGAATTATTATCTTTTATTGTTAGGTTTGGCTATAATAGTGATAGGTTTTTTATTAATGACCGGCGGAAAATCGCCCGATCCTAAAGTGTTTAACAGCAAGGATATTTTTAGTTTTCGACGGGTAACCCTTGCTCCGGTTGTGGTTTTATTCGGCTTTTTATTTGAGATCTGGGCAATTATGAAGAAACCCAAAGAAGAATAAATTTTCCCTATTATTTTATAAAAATATTTCATATCATCAGGATTTTATGGGCCTGCGTTAATTTATTTTCATGAGTATTATTCAAACCATTATTTTAGGTATTGTTGAGGGTATTACTGAGTTTTTGCCAATTTCTTCAACAGGTCACATGATTATTACGGAAAAATTATTGGGTTTGCCCAGTACTCCGTTTATTAATGCATTTATCGTTAATATACAGTTTGGGGCAATTCTTTCAGTGATTGTACTTTATTGGAAAAGATTTTTTCAAACTCTTGAGTTTTATTACAAATTATTTGTTGCTTTTTTACCTGCAGCGGTTATCGGTTTTTTACTGAATAATTTTATTGATTCACTTTTAGGCAATGTCGTTGTTGTAGCCGTATCACTGGTATTGGGCGGAATTATCCTTCTTTTTGTCGACAATTGGTTTAAACATCCGGATGACAATCAGGAGATGACTTACAAGAAAGCATTAAAAGTTGGTTTCTTTCAGGTTATTTCAATGATTCCTGGCGTTTCACGTTCGGCAGCCACCATTATTGGCGGAATGCAGCAAAAATTAACCCGGAAAAATGCAGCTGAATTTTCTTTTTTCCTGGCTGTGCCCACCATGTTCGGCGCTTCTGTACTGAAACTTTATAAAACTTATAAGTTGATTGATATTTCAAGGTTGGACATGTTGCTGGTGGGAAACCTGGTTGCTTTTGTGGTTGCGATGGTTGCTATTAAGACTTTTATCTCTTTTTTAACTAACCACGGGTTCAAACTTTTTGGATATTACAGGATAGTTGTTGGTTTGCTTATACTCGTTTTCCTCTTACTTGGATACGACTTAAACCTGGTGGGGTAGTATGAATTTTGTTGAAGGAGAAGTCATTCTTTTAAATAAACCATATCGATGGACATCTTTCGATTTGGTGAAAAAAGTAAGATGTTTAGTCCAGAAATATTGTAAGGTAAAGAAAATCAAAGTGGGGCATGCCGGTACACTTGATCCTCTGGCTACAGGTTTATTAATAATTTGTACCGGGAAAGCGACTAAAGAAATCGAACAATTTCAAGGGCAGGAGAAAGAATATATTGCCACCCTCGAGGTGGGCAAAACAACTCCTTCTTTTGATCTGGAAACAAAGGTGGATAAGGAATTTCCTACTGACCATATTTCAAAGGAATTGGTTGAAGATGTCCTGAAAAAGATGACCGGAGATATTTTGCAGGTCCCTCCCCAGTTTTCAGCAAAAAGTTTGAATGGAGAAAGAGCATACGTTTCAGCCCGGAAAGGCGAAAAAGTTGAATTGGCCCCAAATAAAATAAACATTTCCCGGATAGAATTGTTAAGTTTTGATAAACCCTTATTGAAGATCCGGGTAGTTTGCAGTAAAGGTACTTATATCAGGGCATTGGCACGAGATATAGGTTCCCTGTTACACAGCGGTGCTTACCTGGTCGCTTTGGAAAGAACGGCGATCGGTAATTTCAAACTTTCTGAAGCATTGACTATTGATGAATTTGAAAATAAATTATATCTTTAGTTAGTTATTCTGGGGGCTGAAAAATTTTAGTTAAAATTTAATTTATCTATATATGAAGTTATCACAGTATAAATACAATTTACCTCTTGATTTGATTGCTCAGCATCCTGCACCTAACCGGGACGAATCCCGTTTGATGGTTATTCACCGGGATACACACAAAATTGAACATAAAATCTTCAAAGATATTATTGATTATTTTGATGAAGGTGATGTGATGACGCTGAACAACACCAAAGTCTTTCCTGCCCGCTTATATGGAAATAAAGAAAAAACCGGCGCCGAAATTGAAGTTTTTCTTTTACGGGAATTAAATAAAGAACAACGGTTATGGGATGTCCTCGTTGATCCTGCACGTAAGATACGTATTGGCAATAAGCTGTATTTCGGCGAAAACGATATCCTGGTTGCTGAGGTTATTGATAATACCACTTCCAGGGGAAGAACACTCCGTTTTCTTTTTGACGGATCTTATGAAGAATTTAAAAAAACATTATACAGCCTTGGACAGACTCCTCTGCCTAAATTTATCAGGCGTAATGTTGAACCGGAAGATAAAGATAGATACCAGACTATTTTTGCAAAATATGAAGGGGCTGTTGCCGTACCCTCGGCCGGTCTTCATTTCAGCAGGGAGCTGGTGAAAAGGCTGGAAATAAAAGGAGTTGACTTTGCAGAAATCACCCTGCACATTGGTCTCGGCAATTTCAGGACTGTGGATGTGGAAGATCTTACCAAGCATAAGATGGATTCCGAACGTATTATTATTCCTGAAAAAGATGCGGAAATCATCAATTTGGCTAAAGAAAATAAAAAGAATATCTGCAGTGTGGGAACCAGTGTATTACGTACACTCGAAAGTTCTGTTTCTACCGATGGTTTCTTGAAACCTTACGATGGCTGGACCAATAAGTTTATTTTCCCTCCTTACGATTTTAGCGTTCCTACTTGTATGATTTCCAATTTCCATTTGCCCCTTTCCACCCCTTTGATGGTGGTTTCGGCATTCGCAGGCTTTGATTTTCTATTGGAAGCTTATAAATTGGCCATTAAAGAAAAATATCGCTTTGGGACCTATGGAGATGCTATGCTTATTCTCTAGGATAATAAAAGTTAAAAAAAAAAACGGAAATCCATTATAATGGATTTCCGTTTTTTTTTAAACTTATCGCAACACCTGATCCTAAAAAATTCCAATTCCTGCATTACTTTAACTTATTTAAAGGGTCACTGTGAATAAAAAATCATAATAAATAGGGATTGTATAAAAAGTCCATTTGAAAGATTTTTGTAACGTAAAATTTAAGAGGGTCAATGGTAGAAAATAAGCTTTAAAATCAAGACCCGGTTAAAGCATTTGTAGCAAAAGAAAAACGACAGGAATCATCAATGAAGTTCGTTCCCAAATTATATTTGTATATCATATTCACCATTTTTAGTTACTCATTACGGGCAATACCCATAATCTGTGTTCCTGATACCTCAAAAGTGGTAAAGCTTGGCGAAGTAACAGTTACTGCAACCCGCACCGACAGGATCCTGGGTTCCGAACCTATGCCCGTAACCTTTATTTCCAAAAGGGAAATATCCAGTTTGGGATCGCTTCGGCTGAATGACATACTGGCCCAACAAACTGGTCTGAACATTGTGTACAAAGCTTATGGCACAGGACTGGAAGTCCAGGGATTTGATCCTGCCTATACCCTGATATTAATTGACGGGGAACCTGTCCTGGGAAGGAATAACGGAGTACTTGATCTTACCCGCTTTGCTCTTGGAAACGTGAAACGAATTGAAATTGTCAAGGGCCCGTCTTCCTGTCTTTATGGTTCAGACGCTTTAGCCGGAGTAGTCAACATCATCACTGAAAATCCGGAAAAAACAACGGTCAACTTTTCCGGCCGTTATGAGACAAACCAGACAAACGACCTGGCCGGAAATATCTCTGCTAAGGGGAAGAATACCGCTTTCTCACTCTTTCTGGACCGGTATTCAACCAATGGTTATGATTTGTCAGCCGATACGGCTTATGGCAAAACCGTTGAGCCTTATTTCAACTATACTTTATGTCCGCGCTTTTCATGGCAATTCAAT
>JAUZOH010000256.1 GCA_030706565.1 Bacteroidota bacterium
GAAAAATTGCCTGCCAATCCTGCATTGGAATTCAAGGCATGTGTGGACAGGAAAGCAAGAACACAGACAGCCAATAATCATTCGGCAACCCATCTTTTGGATTATGCATTGCGTAAGGTGTTGGGAACTCATGTCGAACAGAAAGGATCATTGGTTTGTCCGGATTATCTGAGGTTTGATTTTTCCCATTTCCAGAAAATGAACGATGAGGAAATCAACCAGGTAGAGAAAATTGTCAATGATCAAATTCGGCAAAATATCCCGCTTCAGGAGCATAGATCAATGCCTATTGAAGATGCAAAAAAATTAGGCGCCATTGCTTTATTCGGTGAGAAGTACGGAGATAAAGTCAGGGTGGTGCGTTTTGGGGAATCTATTGAATTGTGCGGAGGAACCCACGTTAAGGCAACCGGACAAATCGGATATTTTAAAATTATTTCGGAAAGTGCTATTGCTGCAGGAATTAGAAGAATTGAGGCAGTGACCGGAATAAAGGCTGAAGAATATGTTGATCAGCAGTTTTTGATGATCAAAGAGCTACATGAAATATTGAAAAATCCTCCTGACCTGAAAAAAAGCATTGAAAACATGTTGAACCTGAACAGCGGGCTTCAGAAACAGGTAGAAGGTTTTATGAAAGAAAAGGCAGCTCAGCTTAAAGACCAGTTGCTTAAAAATGCTGAATCGTATAAGGGAGTTACTCTTATTTTGCAAAACATTGATGTAGATTCGACAGAAGTAATAAAAGATCTGGCATATCAGATTAAAAATCAGACAGAAAGATTGTTCCTGGTATTGGGTGCAAAGATCAACGAAAAAGCCACTTTAACAGTGATGATTTCAGAAAATCTGGTGACCGAAAAATCACTTCATGCCGGTAAAATTGTTAAAGAGATTGCAAAAGAAATCCAGGGCGGAGGAGGAGGTCAACCTTTTTATGCCACGGCAGGGGGTAAAAATGCTGATGGACTGCCCAATGCAATTGAAAAAGCCCATCAATTGATTTTAGATGTTTTACAATAATTTTGTCCAGATATTAAGATGGAGTTAAGAAGAACCTTTGACCTGCTTGAGAATTATCGGCTTAATTACCCGGACAAAGACGACGCCCTAGCTGGGAAACAGAATGGAGAGTGGATAAAGTATTCAACAAGCCAATATATACAGTATTCGACGTGGTGTGCTTATGGATTACTTGCACTTGGGTTGAAAAAAGGCGATAAAGTAGCCACAATCTCGAATAACCGGCCCGAATGGAATTTTATGGACATGGGCTTGAGTATGACCGGTATATGGCACCTGCCTATATATCCCACAATCAGTGTTGATGAATATAAGTACATCCTCAATCATGCAAAACCAAAGTTCATAGTTGTTTCCGACAAGATACTTTATAATAAGCTAAAGGATATTGTCGAGCAATCTGATCTTATTGAGGATATCTATACATTCAATGAAGTTGAAGGGGCCAAAAACTGGAAAGAGATTTTAAATCTGGGCAAAACCAAACAGGGAGAGTTTAAAAGGGATCTTAAGACCGTCATGGCAAGTATTGTGCCTAAAGATGTGGCGACCATGATTTATACTTCCGGCACTACTGGCTGTCCTAAAGGAGTTATGCTGACACACCGCAATCTGGTCAGTAATTTTATAGCAACAGCGGCTCATCATCAACTTAATTCTACTCATAAGGCATTGAGTTTTCTTCCGCTAAGCCATGTTTATGAACGCATGATGAACTACCATTTTCAATATAAAGGCATGAGTATTTATTATGCCGAGAACATGGGAACTATCGTCGATAATATGAAGGAAGTAAAGCCGGATATGTTTAATACGGTTCCCCGGTTGTTGGAAAGAGTTTATGCCAAAATCATCGAAACGGGTAAAAACCTACCCTGGCTTAAGAAAAAGATATTTTTTCTGGCTATAGACCTGGGCAAACATTTTGAATACAATCAGCATGGACATTATTTGTATAAGGTTCGCCTGTTTTTGGCCAATTGGCTGATTTATTCGAAATGGAGGGCAGCATTAGGCGGAAATGTGAAAGTTATTGTTTGCGGGGGAGCCCAATTGCAGCCCAGGCTGACTCATATTTTCGGTGCTGCTGGAATGCCCGTACTTGAAGGATATGGACTGACGGAGACTTCTCCTGTTATTGCTGTTAACAATCTGACTACTTATGAAATCAGGATCAGTACCGTAGGTATTATTCTGAAAGGAGTAGAAGTGAAATTTGCCGATGATGGAGAAATACTTTGCAAAGGACCAGGGGTGATGCTGGGATACTACAAACAACCCGAACTTACTGAAGAAGCTATTGATGAGGACGGCTGGTTTCATACCGGTGATATCGGCGTGATGGTTGATGAAAAGTATTTGAAAATCACAGACAGGAAGAAAGAAATTTTCAAACTGTCAAGTGGAAAATATATTGCCCCCCAATCTATTGAAAATAAGCTCAAAGAATCTTTCTTTATTGAACAGGTGATGATTATCGGGGAAAATGAAAAATTTGCCAGTGCACTTGTTTCTCCCGATTTTGGATATTTGCAAAGCTGGTGCGAGAAACATAAAATCAAATACCAGGATGAATCTGAGCTCATTCACGATCCTGAGGTCATTAACCGGTATCAACGTGAAATTACTTATATAAATAAATCCCTGGGGAAGACAGAACAGGTAAAACGTTTCCGTTTGGTGGAGGATGAATGGACTTCCCAGACTGGTGAACTTTCCCCTACACTTAAATTGAAAAGAAAAATTCTTTTTAGTAAGTATAAAAATTTAATCCAAGAGATTTATGCTGTTGGAAATAATTAATAAAAAACCGGTTTGCCTCATACAAACCGGTTTTTTAATTTTCTGATTGATCTTATCTTTTTCTGATCAGGTATAGTCCTAGAAATGTAAGTAGCCCGTTGAGGATGAGCAGCTCAAATCCAAATTTATATCCGTTAAACCATTTTACTGAGTTGTCACTGATGATGTAGCAAATAATCGGGGAAAGAACAGCAATAAAGGGTACATATTTGTCTTTTACCCTGAAATGGGTAAATAATCCGAAGCTGTATAGTCCGAGCAATGGGCCGTAGGTATATCCGGCAATGGTAAAAAGTTTATCGATGACCGCCTGGTCATTGATCGTCTTAAAAAAGATAATGATACCCATCAGAATGGCGGCAAAAATAATGTGAATCAGGTAACGTACTTTTTTTGCCTTTTTATCCGAATATCCTCTGTTTTTGATATCAAAAATATCGATGGTGAATGAAATGGTTAAGGCAGTGAGTGCCCCGTCAGCACTGGGAAATACTGCAGAGACCAAACCTACCAGGAAAACCACTCCTGCAACAGGCCCTAGGTATTTCAGGGCTATAGTGGGGAAAATATCATCGGACAAGGCAGGTACTGCAATCCCTTTACTTTGCATGAAGAACACAAGGACAGCTCCCAGTAAAAGAAAGAGCAGGTTTACAAAAATCAGGATCCCACTAAAGGTAAACATGTTCCTTTGTGCTTCCTTAAGGTTGCGGCAACTGAGGTTCTTTTGCATCATTTCCTGGTCAAGTCCGGTCATGGCAATGGTGATGAAAGCCCCACTGAAAAATTGCTTCAGGTAAAAACGTTTATCCTGCCAGTTGCACACCATGATTCTGGAATAACTGCTATGCAGGACCTTGGATATTAATGCCGAAAAAGATAAATGTAAACCTCTTGTAATCAGTACTACGGAGCATATTACTGCCAGAAGCATAAAGGTGGTCTGCAGGGTGTCGGTCCAGATAATTGTTTTTATCCCTCCCTGAAAGGTGTAAAGGATGATCAGAATGATAAAAATTAAGGCTGTAAGGTAAAAGGGAACATGCCAGCTGTCGAAAACAAAAATCTGTAAGACATTTATGACCAGGAACATTCTGAATGAGGCGCCAATCAGGCGGGATATAATGAAGAAGCCCGATCCGGTCTTGTAGGAACAAAATCCAAAACGCCTGTCCAGGTATGTATAAATTGAAGTGAGGTTGAGCCGGTAATATAGGGGTAACAATATTTTTGCAATGACGAAATAACCGGCCAGGTACCCAAATACAACCATCATATAAGAGAACTGGGTATCCTTGACCCAACCCGGAACCGACATAAAGGTAACTCCCGAAAGGGATGCCCCGATCATCCCGTATGCTACCACATACCAGGGAGATGCCTTATTCCCCCTGTAAAATGAATCGGTATTTGATTTTCTGGCGGTAAGCCAGGTGATGAAAAACAGTAAGGCAGTATAACATAGAAAAATAAAGAAAATGCTTTGAGGATTCATTATAATAAGATGTGAGATTTGTACTGCAAGGTTAATAAAAACTCTCAGGAATAAAAAATGAATGTTTGTTTCTTTCATCAGGTCCTGGAATTTCGCTGTGGCATTTTTAAGTTTATTATATTTGCGTGAAAAATAAGATTTATCGTTCATGGAATTACAACAATATCCTTCCCGTTTGTTGGAAGAAGCAGTCAATGAATTTTCAAAATTACCCGGCATTGGAAACAAAACTGCATTACGCCTGGTTCTTCACCTGTTGAAACAGGATAAGGAACAGGTGATGGCTTTTGGAAATTCCATGATACAATTGCGCAATCAAATCAAATATTGCAAAATCTGTAATAATATTTCTGATGAGGAAATTTGTAATATTTGTGCCGATCCGCACAGGGATAATGCTGTTGTCTGTGTAGTTGAAGACATCAGGGATGTGATGGCCATAGAAAAGACCCATCAGTTTAATGGTCTGTATCATGTTTTGGGGGGGATCATTTCCCCGATGGATGGAATTGGACCTGCTGATTTGAAAATTGATACCCTGGATCAAAGAATCAGCGGGGGGGGAATAAAGGAAATTGTTTTGGCTCTTAGTACCACCCTTGAAGGGGATACCACCAATTATTATTTATATAAAAAGCTGAGTAAATATGACCTGTTGATTACCTCCATTGCCAGGGGAATAGCTGTCGGCGATGAATTGGAGTATGCCGATGAGGTTACTTTAGGTCGTTCTATAATTAACCGTACTCCTTTTGGAAATTCTACGCCTGAGAAATAATTCTATTTTTGAATGTTACCTAAAATATATTGGTTTTATTGTTGTTTTTTATATATTTAACCCAAATTGCAATCAGTTATTGTATAGAATAACTGACGAGACATAAGAAGCCACTATCCCTTTTGTGGTCAGAAAATGGTTGAAGCCTGATGGCTAATCATGCAGGTTCATAAACAACAATTTTTTTATAGAATTAGCTGAAAATTTGTTTAACCTTGTACAAAATTATTCGTATTTAAAGAAGCAAAATTGTTTTTTGTAAGTGGTTGTGGTTCTGTAAATACAGATAAAATTTGAATTTTTCATGTTTTTGCAGTGTATTAATAAAAAATTTCTTTTCATACTTGTAGGGTGTGCATTAGGTGGATTGATCCATGCACAAGGTAATTCATTAGAAGAGATGATGAATGTCGCCAAACAAAAGATGGATGCCAAAGATTACTCGGGAGCCTATGACGAGTATGACCAGATCCTACAAAAAAGGAACTCTTACAAGGCTGCCCTCTA
>JAUZOH010000257.1 GCA_030706565.1 Bacteroidota bacterium
ATTTATGACCGCTGACCCCAAGAAAGTTGAAAAAGCTTTTGCAATTAGAAATTTATCTTATTCCGAAGCTATGGAACTTTCTCATTTTGGGGCCAAAGTGGTTTATACCCCTACCATTCAGCCTGTATTTAAAAAAAATATTCCCGTAAAGGTCCTGAATTCCTTTAACCCGGATGCCCCGGGTACCGTCATCTGCAGCAGTGACCTCAATCATACGGATTCGCCCATTAAAGGCATATCATCCATAGATAATATTTCACTGATTACCCTGGTTGGCGCCGGATTGGTTGGCGTAACCGGAATATCAAGCCGTTTGTTCAGTTCCCTTGCAAAAAACAGTGTTAATGTAATTTTAATCACCCAGGCCTCGTCCGAATATTCTATTACATTCGCTGTTAACCCGGCAGATACCCGCAAGGCAATCAAAGCCATCAAAAATGAATTCGAAGCCGAAATAGACTATAAGAAAGAGATCACCATACTTCTTGAAGAAAATCTTTCCATCATAGCCATTGTAGGCGAAAAGATGAAAAATACGCCCGGAATTTCAGCTAATCTGTTTACCTCTTTGGGAAGAAGCGGGATCAGTGTAATCGCTACCGCTCAGGGCTCTTCTGAGCTGAATATTTCGGTCGTCATCAAAAATATTTACCTGAAAAAGGCTTTAAACGTTATACACGACGGTTTCTTCCTTTCGAAATACAAGGACCTGCATTTATTCCTTATTGGAATCGGTACAGTAGGAAAAAGCTTGCTCCGGCAAATTGAAAACCAGCAGGAAAAGCTTTTACACAACCATAAACTAAAAATCAACCTGGTAGGCATTTCCAATTCCAGAAAAATGCTGCTGAATGAAGGTGGCATTGACCTGCACAATTATTTGGACCGGTTGAATGAAGAAGGTGTCAAAGCCAATATCAATGAGTTCGTTGCTAAAATGGCAGCCATGAATATCCGCAACAGCGTGTTTATTGACTGTACTGCAAATGAAGATGTAGCCAAGTTATATAACAAGGTTCTGGATTCGTATATTTCTATTGTGGCAGCGAATAAAATTGCCTGTTCTTCTGAATATTCGCTGTACAAAGAGCTCAAGACAAAAGCCAGGGACAAAAATATTAAGTTTATCTTCGAGACCAATGTCGGTGCAGGATTACCTATTATCAGCACCATCAACGACTTGATCAAAAGTGGAGATAAAATCATAAAAATTGAAGCAGTACTTTCCGGTACCCTTAATTTTGTTTTCAATGTATTAAGTGCTGATGTGCCGCTCAGTGAGGCTGTAAGAATGGCCAAAGAAAAAGGATTCTCGGAACCTGACCCGCGCATTGACCTTAGCGGGATAGATGTGGTCCGTAAAATTCTGATCCTCTCGCGTGAAGCAGGATATGAAATTGAAAAGAAAGATGTGGAAATCCATACCTTCCTGCCTAAGGAATGTTTTGAAGGCCCTGTAGAAGATTTCTGGAAAAAGCTCCCCCACTACGATGAAGAATTTGAAAATAAACGGAAAAAACTTGAAGCCTCAAATAAATGTTGGCGTTTTGTAGCAAAGCTGGAAGATGGGAAAGCCAGTGTGGAGTTGATGGAAGTTGGTCAAAACCATCCCGCTTATCATCTGGAGGGCAGTAACAATATAATTCTCATTACTACCGAACGATATAAAGAGCAACCCATGATTATCAAAGGTTATGGTGCAGGAGCCGAAGTTACTGCGGCAGGTGTTTTTGCAGACATCATCCGGGTTGCCAATGTTTAATTAAATCAAATGAAAATGATGAAGCAAGATATTTTATACTACTCAACCAACTTAAAAGCCCAGCCGGTTGCTTTCAGCGAAGCCCTGATCAAAGGATTGGCCCCGGACAAAGGACTTTTCATGCCTGAAACCATTCCTCATTTTAACTTTGATGAAATTAAAACCTTTGCTTCAAAAACTTATCCTGAAATTGCATTTTCGGTGCTCCAACGTTTTTTAGGCGATCAGATCAGTGATCAGGAGCTTCATACTCTTACCCATGATGCATACAATTTTCCTGTTCCTTTGGAAAATGTCGCAGGGCGGAAATATGTCATGCGCCTTGATCAGGGCCCCACAGCCTCTTTTAAGGATTTTGCCGCCCGCATGATGGGAAGATTGATGCAGTATTTCCTCAAAAAAGACAACCGTAATCTTCTTATTCTTACAGCAACTTCAGGAGATACCGGTAGCGCCATGGCCAATGCCTTTTATGGACTGGACAACATAAAAATTGTCATACTCTTCCCTGAAAATGAAGTGTCCGACCGGCAAAGAAGGCAAATGACTACTCTCAGGCAGAATGTCCAGACAATAGCCCTCAACGGCAAATTTGACGATTGCCAGGCTCTGGTAAAACAGGCTTTTTCAGACTCAGACCTGGAATATCTGAACTTATCCTCCGCTAATTCAATAAATATTGGCAGACTATTGCCCCAAAGCATCTATTATTTCTATGCCTATTCCAGGTTAAGCCATGGAGAAAGTAATGATGAGGCTATTTTCTCTGTTCCTTCCGGAAATTTCGGAGACCTGATGGGCGGTTTACTGGCAAAAAAAATGGGTTTACCGGTTAAGAAATTCGTCATTTCCACCAATGAGAATGATGAAGTGCCCAATTATTTTAAGACGGGAGCATATCAACCCATTGTACCTTCCAAAAATTGCCTTTCAAGTGCCATGAATGTCGGGCATCCAAGCAATTTAGCCAGAATCGTTGCCCTTTATAAAGGCGCCATGAATGAAAAAGGAGAAATTCTTAAATCTCCGGATATGGCTTTAATGAAACAGGATATGTTTGCCATAAGTATCTCGGATTCAGAAACAATAGATACAATAAAAAAAGCATACAACCAGTATAAACTTGTGCTGGAACCTCACGGAGCAGTAAGTTGGGCAGGCTTGAAAAATTACCTGGATGCAAATCCACAGGATAATAACGACCAGCAGTTGTGCATTTCGCTCGAAACAGCTCATCCGGCCAAATTTCCTGATGCATTAAAAGAATTTTTACATTTCGAACCTTCTATACCCGGCAGTTTACAAGGTTTAGAAGACAAAACGGAATCATTTGACAAACTTGAAAATTCTTATAAAGCATTTAAATCATACTTAAAAGAACATTTTTAAGTATTGTGCTCTAATATTATTTATAAAGCATGAAATATATTATAATTCTCGCCGATGGCATGGCCGACCGACTCATAAAGGAACTGGGAGATAAAACTCCCCTGATGGCTGCAAATACTCCCAACATAGATAAGTTGTGTGCGATGAGTTGCACAGGAAAACTAATTACGGTTCCTGAGGGCATGCATCCGGGCAGTGAAGTGGCCAATATGGGTGTATTGGGTTATAATGTAAAAGAAGTTTATGAAGGCCGCGGAGTTCTTGAAGCTGCAAGTATGGGAATCAGGCTGGGCAATACAGACCTTGCTATGCGCTGTAATCTTATTTGTATAGAGGACGGAAAGATAAAAAATCATTCAGCCGGACACATCACAACAGAAGAAGCCACTCCAATAATCGAAACGCTTAATAAAGAATTTTCATCAGATAAATTGCAATTTTATCCCGGGGTAAGTTATCGTCATTTACTTGTACTGAAAGAGGGCTCCAAGCAAATTGAATGTACTCCTCCGCATGATGTCCCAGGCACTGATTTTCACGAGGTTTTCATCAAATCCCTTTCTGAAGAAGGGAGAGATACTGCAAATTATTTAAATGAATTAATCGTAAAATCACAGGAGATTCTCGAAAATCATCCTGTTAATTTAAAAAGAAAAGACGAAGGAAAAGATCCGGCAAATTCTATCTGGATGTGGTCGCCGGGATATAAGCCCAAAATGAAAACCTTTAAAGAATTATTTGGAATCCGGAAAGGTGCTGTAATTTCTGCTGTGGATCTTATTCAAGGTATTGGGGTTTATGCCGGTTTTAAAGTAATTAAAGTTGAAGGGGCAACCGGTTTATACGACACCAACTATGAAGGGAAAGCGAAAGCCGCTGTGGATGCTTTACAGGACTCAAATTTTGTTTATCTTCATATTGAAGCTCCAGATGAAGCCGGACATGAAGGGGATTATAAATTAAAAACAAAAGTAATCGAAGATATTGACAAGAAAGTGGTAAAATATATTCTTGAAGAAACTTCTCACATGAAAGAACCTGTCTCTATTGCCCTTTTACCGGACCATCCAACCCCCTGCGAGATACGTACCCATGTCAGCGATCCGGTTCCATTTCTGATATACAAACCCAATACTCTGCCCGACCAGGTAAATAAATTTGATGAATTCAGCGTTAATTCAGGATATTATGGCCTTTTAAAAGGAAACGAATTCATTAAATCTTTTTTGATCTAAGTAATTAAAATCCGACTAATTACTTTCAAGAATTATTCATTAAAATTTCATAACTTTTGTTTACTTTTTCGTAAAACAAGTAACTTCATAAGTAAATTATATTTAATTTTGAAAGAATATAAAATGATTTTTGAAAAAATATCTGAAATGAATTATACAAAAAGGCTTACACCACGATGGATAATATTTATTATTGATTTAGGTATTTGTTTCAGTTCTCTGTTAATAGCTTTTTACCTTAGGTTTAATTTATCTATTCCTGCATTATATCTTTCTAAATTATTACCCTTAATCATTTGTATTCTTGCAATCCGGGCAGTGAGTTTTCTAATTGCCCATACTTCTTCAGGGATTATACGTTATACCTGCCTGCGGGACATAGAACTTATTCTCACGGTAGTTGCCTCAGGCAGCCTGACCTTCGTAGCCATAAACGTCGTAAACATGTTCTTTATAGACGGTAAAAACATTATCCCCTACTCGGTTATTATTATTGATTTTGTTACTACCTCTTTCCTGATGATCTGCTTCAGACTGCTGACAAAAACTTTGTACTATGAGTTTATGCATCCGTCAAAACAAAAGACCAACATGATCATTTACGGTACCGGCGAATTTGCCATGTTGACCAAAAGAGCTTTGGATCTGGATAATTTGGCTCAATATAAGGTGGTTGCCTTTATCGAAAATTCAAAAAGAAATGTAAAAAAGACACTTGAAGGCATTCCTATTTATCATCTGAAAGACCTCTCGCTTGTCGTTTCAAAATACAGTGCTACCCATCTTATTATTGCGAAGAAGAATATTCCCAATGTCTTTAAAAATGACCTGGTTGAGGAATGTCTAAACCAGGACATAAAAGTACTGACCGTCCCCAATGTGGAGCAATGGATTAATGGTGAATTAAGTGTCAGACAACTCAAAAATATAAAAATTGAAGATCTGCTGGAAAGGGATGCTATTCACCTGGATGACAAACAGGTAAGGAAACAAAACATGGGGAAAGTTATTTTGGTAACTGGTGCTGCAGGATCTATTGGCAGTGAAATTGTCCGTCAGCTTGCCAGATACAATCCTCAAAAAATCATATTACTGGATCAGGCAGAATCACCTCTTTACGATATAGATCTGGAAATATCAGAAAAATTTAATTTTCATGATTATGAAATTATTTTGGCCGATGTTACTGATCTGGGAAGGATGAATGA
>JAUZOH010000258.1 GCA_030706565.1 Bacteroidota bacterium
ATTTGGGATCTGTGCTGAAAACCATAGAAAACCGTTATCATGTTAAACTGCTTTATGAAGAAAAAAACGTAAAAAATAAGTTTGTAACTTATGCCGATTGGCGTTTCAGGGACAATTTGGAGGCTACCCTTACAAATATATTGATGCCCCTTGATATGGTTTTCATGAAAAAAAACGATACCACCTATGCAGTCAATCAATTTGAATATTTTCGTAAACCTTTCGAAGAAGGGAAAAAACACCTTGACCGTCTGCTGGCAAGTTATCCCAACCTGCAGGCTTGGGAAAAGCGTAAAACAGTACTTCGGCAATGTATTCTCGAAAATATGAACCTTTGGCCAATTCCAAGGAAAACGCCATTAAATCCCGTTTATACACCAAAGCGCGTAATGAATGGATATACAGTTGAAAATGTCGCTATTGAGACATTGCCTGGAGTTTATCTCTGCGGTTCATTGTACCGTCCGTCAAAGGGGAAGGGCCCTTTCCCTGCTATGCTTTGTCCACATGGCCATTTTTATAATAAAGAAAACAACATGATTATGGATGAACGTGGCCGTTACCGGCCCGACCAGCAATACCGCTGTGCTATGCTTGCAAGAATGGGCGCTGTTGTGTTTAGTTATGATATGTTCGGCAATTATGGAGAATCTGTTCAGGTAGATAAAACGGATCACCGTACAGGTTTAGCCCTTACCATGCAAACCCTTAACAGCATGAGAGTGATTGATTTTCTTACTTCCCTGAAATATGTGGATACCAATCGTATTGGAGTTACAGCAGCTTCAGGCGGGGGAACGCAGACCATGATCATTACTGCTTTGGATGACAGAATTACTCTGAGTGTGCCGGTAGTGATGGTATCTTCACATTTCTTTGGCGGTTGTCCTTGCGAAAGTGGGCTGCCTATTCATTCGTGTACTGATTTGGGAACAAATAATGCTGAATTTGCGGCTATGGCAGCTCCCCGTCCACAACTGGTGATCTCTGATGGCGATGATTGGACACAGACTGTTCCTGTTATTGAGTTTCCCTATCTGCAAAAGGTATATGGCCTGTATAACAAACCAAATCAAGTTGAAAATGTACATTTGGCTTTGGAAGGCCATGATTATGGTATTTCAAAGAGAATGGCCATGTATGGGTTCGTCGCCCGTCATTTTAAATTGAATATTAATGCCGTAAAAGATAAAAATGGAAAAATAGATGAGTCCCAATGCACCATCGAAAAACACCAGGCAATGCAGGTTTTTAATAAAAATGGCGTAATTCAGCTTCCTGCAAATGCATTAAATGGGGCAGATGCTATCCGGAAAGTGCTGATTGCTTTACAGTAACTGATAAATTTTTTATTATGGAAAGAAGAGAATTTATAAATAAGACTTTGTTGGCGGGGCTTTCTGTTCCCATTTTAAACAATTCGGTTTTAAAAGCGGGTCCGGTATATGCCAACTCTTTGTCAACCCCGGGAAATAGAGGATTGATGAAATACCGTTTCGGAGTTAATTATACTCCATCAGAGTACTGGTGGTATTGCTGGAGTGATTTTAATGAAGACAGCATATCCAGGGACTTGGATGTTATTGCCAGCTTGTCTGTCGACCATATCCGTATCATGTTGATATGGACTTTTTTTCAGCCTGATCCCTCATGGGTCAGCCCTGTTCATTTGGAAAGGCTTGACCGGTTGTTGGCTCTGGCAGGACAAAGAAACCTTGATGTCTGTGTTTCCATGCTGGTAGGGCACCTGACGAATCAGAATTTTAAACAGGGATATGAAAATGGTTCATTCTTTTCGAATCCGGATATGTTAGAGGCTGAAAAACTTTATTTTACCGAGGTATCAAAAGTATGCACCAGGCATTCTAATTTTATGGGCTTCGATCTGGGAAATGAATTAAATTGTTGCTGGAGGGCCGAAAATTCAAATGAAGGCGATAAATGGTTCGGAATGATGATGGATATTTGTGAAAATCTTGCCCCTGCCTCTGTTCATGTAAACGGTGTCGATCATCAACCCTGGTTTCATTCTGCCACCTTCTCTCCATCCGTATTGGCGAAACGTCAGAAGATTATTGCCCTTCATGCCTGGATAAAATATACCGGTGCACTCGACCGTGGCGGAGCTTTGGGAAAGCAAAGTATTGACCTGGCTGCTGCAATGGCTGCACTTGCCCGTGCTTACGCAGGTGATCCACAAAAACCTGTCTGGATACAGGAATACGGTGCATCTGAGGAATGGATGAAAGTTGAGGAAATTCCTGTCTTTTGTGAGAAAGCTACTCTTTCTGCCATTAAATCAGGGGTAAATTGGTTTACCTGGTGGGCCAGCCATGATATTCGCCCTAAATTCAAGGTCAGTCCCTTAGAATATTCGTTGGGTTTGATTACAGTGGATAATAAAATCAAAGAACAGGGGAAAGTGTTTAAATCTATTGCAGAACATTATAGGGGAAAAAACGTGATGGCCCCTTCATCTCAGGAAAATTTTAAGCTGCCGCCTGCTGTGCATTCGGATCAAGCCACTTGGGAATGGCTTGAAAACTGGATAAATAAAAATACTTAAAAACCTGATCTATGAATAAATTTTGGTTTACATTCCTTTTTCTCCATATTTTCTTTTTTTCAGACCTATTGGCTCAGGTTTCACAATCGATAAACCTGGATGGCAAATGGGATTATGGCGAAGGACGGACTTACACAAAATCTGTTTTTGTACCTGGCATTGCCGGTGATCCTACGAAAATTAACGATTCGGCCATCTGGTATCGAAGAAAGGTCGTATTGCCGGGAGGGCATTGGAAATCAGCAATACTGAAGTTTTATGGGGCAAGATTTTGTCCCTCTGTGTATATTAATGGTAATTTGATTGGACAACAGAATGGAGGAATGGCCCCGCTTTCTTTCCTGCTAAAACACCCGGATATAAAACCTGGTAAGGTTATTACTTTGGAGGTGTCGCTTAAATCGTTAAACGATGTGAAGGTTACCGATCCTTCCTATATCCCGAAGGTTGACCATTGGCGGTCAAATATTTCATCTTATTTATGGGATGATGTCGTTTTGGAAACAAATGGGGGGGTAAGGATAAAGAGAGTCGTACCGTTTTCTTCAATAGCGAAAGATGAAGTCACTGTGCTTTGTGAAACCGAAAATTTCTTAAAAAAGTTACCTTCTGCCATGATCATGTGCGGGGAATTAATAGACAGCCGTGGTGAAACCGTGGCTTCTGCACAGGTGAAAGCCAATAATTCAACTATACATCTCACTATTCCTTTTCATGGAAAGGTCGGTCAGTGGTCGCCAGAACAGCCTGTTTTATATAAATTAAGGTTGACCTTAAAAGACAAAAAAGAAATTCTTGATACGAAAACGATATCTTATGGTCTTAAGGAATTTACAGTCAACAAATTAAGGTTTTACCTGAACGGACATCCTTATCAGGTCCGTGCAAACACAGTGGTATGGCATCGCTGGACACGGGATCATGAGGCCGAATCACTTGCCTGGGATACTGCCTGGTTTGTAAAGAATGTGATCAGAAACATGAAAGAACGTGGCGCAAATACTATTCGCTTTCATCTTGGCACTCCGCCTGAAAGAATATTGAATTTATGTGATCAGTATGGGTTGCTGGTCCAGTACGAATGGTGTTTTTTCCATGGCATGCCTTCAAATGTGAATGACCTTGAAGAACAATGGCGTCCTTGGCTTGACCGGGGAATTGTACACCCTTCTGTATCCCTTATACATCCTTATAACGAAACTGAAGGCGACCAGCTTAAAACAGCTTGGCTTGCACTTGATAAAATATTGCCGGATTATCCTTCATTGGTTGTGGAGGATAGAGATGTCGTTCATATTCATAAATACTGGTGGAGCTTATTTGAGAATGTAGGGATTTATTATGACGATGCTTCACAATTTCCTAAAGCCATAATGGTAGATGAATTTGGCGGCAATTATTTAAACGGGCAGCTTAAAACAGGAAGGGCAGCGACAATTAAGGAAAGCTTTTGGCGTTTCCTTGGCCCTGATCCAACTCCTGACCAGTTGCTTCAATTACATACTCTTTCAAATTCAAAAATTGCTGAATATTGGCGGAGGATTGGCGCTGCAGGCTTTGGGCCTTTCTGTTCCATAGGCAGCAGCCCGGATGGCGATCATTGGTTTTTGGGCGATATTAAAAATGGAAAACTAAAACCAGTCTGGAATGCAATGGCTGCAGCATGGTCGCCTGTTTCAGTCAGCCTTGATGTTTGGGACAGGGATTATATTCCAGGCCAGAAGGTTGAACTTCCCGTATATTTTTTCAATGATTCAAAAGAAGAAAAAATTATAAAAGCCGAGGTGGGAATTAAACAACTGCCTGACAAACAATTAGTGTCAGTTGTTGTGCCTGCTTACAGTAAAACCGTTAAAACAGTCAGCATAACTCTTCCAGATTCTGTTGGTGACTATACTTTCGAGGCTGACCTGAAAACTTTACCTGAAGAGGTTAAAGTTCCGGTGGTTTCTGCCTGGGATTTCCGGATTTTAAAAGCAAAAGTACCTGAGAAAGTCCTCAAGTCAAAAGTTCTGGTCTTTTCTGATGAAATGGAATTAAAAGATTTCCTCAGGGATCACAGGATTCCTTTCAGGGAATGTCAAAATATCAATCAGATAGCTCCTTCCGATAAATCGTTCGATATTATTCTGACTTCTTTAAAATCCTGGAAGAAAATCGAGAATGTCGATTCTGTCAGGCTATTTATTCAAGCTTCAGTGAAGGCAGGAAAAAGTGCGGTTATTCTCGATGCAGGGCCATGTTTTCTGGGACAGGGATATCCGGAAATTTCCGGTGACCTGGGACCTTTAACGGGTGTTGTTAAGAAACCTTATTCTAAGATAAAAAAGGTAGATTTATTCCCTGATGTAGCCGTTGAGTTTCGTGAAGTCGCCGAACCTGAAAGCTTTATTCATCCAACTACTGGTAACTGCCAGTTATGGAATAACTTAAAAACTGATTATGCCTGGATGTGGAACGGAATGAGGGGAGGGTTGGTTGTGCCTGCTACCGGCATGGAAATTGAAGCTCCTTCATCAGATGCTTTTATTAACCTTTGGAAAATCCGCGGAGCCGATGAAAAAATGATCATGGGCGGTACTGCCTATTTTGGATATGAGTTTGAAGGTTTTTATGATTTTTCCATATCTGGCAATGATCCTAAAGTGAAATCATCACTTTATCATAAAATCAAATTGATTGCCGAAGATGGACCATCCCTTGCAAAATCCATCAATTTGAATGCTCCGGTCAAAGTTGTTAACCTTTCGGAAAGGTATAATGAACTTTTAAAGCAAAATACCGGGATTAGTTATACTCCATTGGCTTGTTGTGGTAAAGGTTTGACACGTATTCCTTGCGGATTGGTTGATTTTGGAGGGAAGGGTGGAAAAGTAATTATTTCCCAGCTTTTAACTTCTGGACGGCTGGCTAAAGGTTATGGTCAGAATGGACTTTATGGAATCCGTTATGACGAATCAGCCGTGCAAATGGTAATAAATATGCTCAATATTGTTAAGTGATCAGAATTATCCTTCATTTTATAATG
>JAUZOH010000259.1 GCA_030706565.1 Bacteroidota bacterium
AGGTCTTCGTTTTGAGGAAGTTCCGGAAAAATAGGGTGTTGAGGTTTCAGGATATATCTTCCGTTTTTGTCGACAATCTCGAAGCAGCAGTTTTTTATGTTTAAAACAGCGCTTAATTTGGGCTGAACACCTTGTACCGACATTTTTGAGGCTCTGATCATCGCTTCTTTTCTGAGTTCTTCTGATGAGAAATTCAGAAAATCCAGCTTTTTTAGGGCAGGGGAGAGGAGTTTTAAACCTTCTGGGCTGTACAAAAGCTCACCACAGGGTTCATAAGTGATGGGGCAACGGTTCATTCGGGTACCTCCTGCACCGTTACGTTTCCTACCAGATCATTGCCGACAGCCACGAGTTGGGAAAAAAGATCATTCCGGTCTATTTTTCCGAATTTCAACAGGCCTTCCAATTGGTATCCTTCGGGCAGCAACCCGTCGAAAAACGGAGGGAAAACATCAAATTCATAAATGTTCTGCGACAAAGGCATGGTCAGGGATACGGGATTTCCTGCGTAATTTTTCAGGTAACTGAACTGATACTTTTTTCCAAATTCCAGTTCCATGAGTATTCCTGCTTCAGTGCCGTTTATGAATATCTTAGCTTTTCTCATCGTTCAGGATTTGGTTCATCAGCGGACTGGTAAGTTGTACTTTAATATTGAGTACGGTAAGTATTTTCCGTAATGTGTTGAGCTGAACGGTTTCCTTACCCTTTTCGAGGTCGAAAACCACGGTTTTTCCTACGCCTGCCATTTCCGCCAGTTGAAGCTGACTGATTCCGGCAACCTTCCGGTGTCTTCTGATGATTTTTGCCAATAATTGAGGTTCGAGCATATATTCTTGTTTTAGCAGTAAAATTATCATAATTGTACTAAAAAAGCAAATCTATTTGCGAATATTTACTGCTAAAGAGGTAAAATTAAGGGTTTAGGTTTGTGCATTGATCGTATTGAGTGGTTTTTACTGCCAAAGCGGTAATAATTTTGAACATACTTTTATTCAATCTTTTTCTTCGAAAATAAATTTATTTAGTAATCACTTGAGTTGCAGCCAGTTTTTGTAAAAAAGGCCGGCTGAGACTTTTTTCTATCTCGCTGTAGGATTGTGCATTATTTGTTACCCAATTGAAAATCTGCCAGCGAAGGCCTGAAAGCAACGAATCTTCAATCCAATAATAAAATTTTGTCTGGATGCAAAGATGTTCCATTTTTTTCATTTTCACATACATATCAAGGCCGTCGGATACGTCGTGCCATAAATCAACAAAGGCAGAGTCGAAATTTTTAGCCGGCATTTGTTTTTCGGCGTATTCAAATGCATCGCTGCAGACTATTTCCACTTTTCCCTTGTATTGAAACTGAGGCAGTATGCATTGTTTGAAAAGCCGAATTACCTCTTTGTCCCTTTCTACAACCGTGACGTGCTGTACTTCCTTTTTAAGCGAAGCCATATAGGCAAAATATCCGAGCCCTAGTCCGAATGTTACCACATTTCCATCAATTGCATCAATAACGGGTTGCATGGTCTCTATTTCATTGGGTTTAACAGCCATCCATTCGTGGTCGTGTTCCATGACGGCAGGAAAGCGGAATTCTTCATCGAAAAATCCAATACGCGGGATTTCTTTAAAATCTTCAGACACAATGATGTCATTGTACACAAATGCTTCAAACGGCTTATATTGCAGGTGTTTCAGCTCCCAATTCCCGGATTTTTCATCATCGATCAGGATATGTTGGTAATAAGGGTTTGCCGCGTAGGATTGGGCATCCAGCTTTTTTACGGCCGGCCGGAAATAATCATTTGCCAGCTGCCTGTCCCTTTCGTTGTTTTCGGTATCAAGTCCGCATAAGCCTGTCAGCAGGGCAAAATATACGGTTTCTTCCGGAAGGGGATTGTCGGCATTGATGCTTTCCATCAGCTCTTTGGTGATCAGGCAGGGGTTGTTGTTCAAATAATCACAGAACATCCAGCTGATCTCGTTGTTCCTTTGTCTTATTTCCCTGAGTTTCTTTACTTTTTCTGATTTGTCAGAAATTGAATTCTGGTACATTATTTTGATTTCTTTCTTTCTGAAAGAACATCATAAAAGTAAGAAATTTGCAAACAAGATGTTTAAAAGATTTCATCAAGGTGTATCATTAATCCCTTTTCCGGTGCATCTATTTTACATTCAGACCCTGTAAGGGCCTAAATGTTTTAGGCTTAAAAAACTTACCGGTCAATATTGCCGGCAATTCCGGTCAATTTAGTATACCGGATATTTCTGGCTTTTCTTCCTTCATTTTTCTATACTGGCAGATATCTTCAATGGATACGACGGTCATATCGTGTTCTTTGGCAAATTCCATGATTTCAGGAAGCCTGGACATGGTCCCGTCTTCATTGGTCAGTTCGCATAAAACTGCACAATCTCCTAAACCGGACAGTTTCACCAGGTCGACGCTGCCTTCGGTATGGCCCCTCCTGTTGAAGACTCCGTTATTACTGGCCAATAAAGGGAATACGTGGCCCGGACTGGCCAGGTCGGCCTGTGTGGCTTTTTCTGATATTGCAGTTTTTATGGTGGTCGTTCTGTCTTTTGCCGAAACTCCTGTTGTTACGCCTTCTTTGGCTTCAATTGAAATGGTAAAGGCGGTCTGATATTTGCTTGTGTTATTTTCGACCATCGGCTTCAGTCCAAGCTTTCTGCATTTATCTTCTGTCAGGCAAAGGCAGACTATCCCGCTGCAATGGCGGATCATTAAAGCCATATCTTTTTCCGTCATTTTCCCGGCAGAGTAAATAATATCCCCTTCATTTTCCCTGTTGTCGTCGTCTACCAGCAATACGCCGTATCCCTGCTGCAGCTTTTTAATGGCATTTTCAACTCTTTCGTTGCCTGTTTTTCCAAAAAAACTTAATGTGTTCATCTTTACTCCTTTTTAATGGTTTAAACTGGATTCCCCGGAGCAAAGCGTATATCAGGATACAATTGCCTGGTGCAATTGCAGGTTAGCAGATATTTTCTTCTTTCATCCAGACTATAACTGTCGGTTTTGGAATTTCTCCAAATCAGTCCTTTTACAAGGAGTTGCGGACTATACCGCCGATAGGGAATTTCACCCTGCCCCGAAGAAAACTTGGGCAAAGTTATATATTATTGTGAGATTGACAATAATGAAAGGCTGATTAACAGCCTGATTTTTTAATGTGCCGCTGCATTACAGTTGTGTGAAGCTTTTCTGATAGGCTGACAGCCTATCGGCCGGCTGCGCGATGTAGTGTTTTTTTCTTAAGCTGTCCTTGGATTTATTTGTATCTGTCCTCCAATTGCTCGCAATACTTTCATAATTGTCTCAAATTGAGGTTTTGCTCCATCAGATAAAGCTTTGTATAAACTTGGTCTGCTTAATCCTGTTTCTTGAGCAATTTTTGTCATCCCGATTGATTTTGCAATATGCCCAATTGCTGTAATTACATCTGAATCATTTCCTTCTGCCAGAACAGTATTAAGATATTCGGCAATCATTTCGTTACTATCTAAGTAATCGGAAATATCAAATTTTGAAGTTTCCATATTTCTATTTTTTTATCCTTTTTAAAATTTCTTTTGCTCTTTCAATGTCTTTTTGTTGAGTAGATTTATCTCCTCCAATAAGTAAAATAATTATTTTTCCATCTGACTCTTTAAAATAAACCCGGTAGCCTTTTGCGTAGTTTATTTTTAATTCACGGATTTCATTACCAACAGGTTTGCAATCTCCAAAGTGTTCATCATTCTCAAGCTTCTGAATTCGAAATAAGATTTTGGCTTTGGCTCTTAAATCTTTCAGTTTTCTCAGCCATTTGTCAAATTCGTCAGTTTTCTCAATGCTGTACATTTATTTTCTGTATTCATTTGGATACAAATTTATATAATCTTTTTTAATTGTGAAAGGTTTGATTTTAAATTCTATGGGTCATTTTCAAGGTATCTAAATGGTCTTGCTGTATTTTTTAAATGCAAGCGCAAAACCCTATTTTGGTTACTATCTATCGAACGTTTATGCAAAAGGAGGTATGAACCTATGCTCGATTATAACATAAGCCCCGTCCGCCAGCTGACGGACGGGGCTGTATATGTGTTTGAAATTAGATGTTTCCCGGACATTTTAATGGAAAGGGAGGATCGTAGCGCACGTATGCACTATAATGGCGTGGAGCTTTTCTGATAGGCTAACAGCCTATCGGCCGGCTGCTCGATTAGCGCAGTATTTTTGTTTTTAATCGAAAAGTTTATTTAGTGTTTGGGTTGCAATAAACATTTTTCCACTATCTGGTAATTTTATGAAGTCATACTTTTCGTAAAACCTTTCTGCTTCTTTGTCTATAGGGTCAACAACTACCGCAAATGAGCCAATCGTTTTCGAGATTTTATAGCTCCTTTTCAATGCGTCAATCAATAAAATTTTACCCAGCCCTTTCCCTTGAAATTTGGTGTCAATTGCCAACCTTCCGAGAAGGGTAGTGGGAATTGAAACATAAGATTTTGGGAATTTTTTTTGAATCTGTTCAGGAAAGTTCTTTAGTGGAATACTGTTGTTTGACAGGGTGTAATATCCCTTTATGTTATTGGTTCCCTTTTCTGTAAAAACAAAACAGGCAGATAGTTTTCTTTTTACATCTTGCCCTGCTTGATTTCTTAGATAATTGTTCAAAATCTCTTTGCCACAGTCAAAATCTTTTCGATTGTGCTTCTTTTCTAAAAGCTCAATCATTTTTCAGGATTTGAGACAAAAGCATTATAATCATCTAAAGCATTTTTTAGTGCCTTTGATGGTCCTTTTGGCTTAGTTATTGCATCAAAAAAAATTTGGCTATCTCTTTCCGAGGCAATTATTTGTTCCTTTTCCTTTATAATTTCTTTTGCCTTTTCCTGGACAGTTTGAACAATAAAATCTGTCAGGTTTCTGTAACCTCCCAAATATGCAGCTTTCTCAAAAAATTGCTTTTGTTCTTTTGGAAGTCTTGTGTCAAATCTTGCTTGTTCTTTAATCGTTGTAGCCATAACTTTAATTATTTATTAAAGTTTCGCAAGTAAATATCTCCCTGAACGGAATAAAATTTAACAACTGAGATTTATTGTTCATCATGTCATATAGAAATAATGAGAAATATTCCTCTGTGTCTTCTCTGTGGTTCTCTGTGTTATTGAATCGATTTATTACACAGAGAACCACAGAGTTTTAACACAGAGTGCCACAGAGAAATCTGTTATAACCCCTTTATACTACTTGCGAAACTTAAATTATTTATTGCAAATGTACGTAAAAAATCCGTAAGCACAATAATTTGTACGTTCATTTTCAGTACGATAAAGCTGCCACATTCCAAATTCACACCACCTTTTTGCTTTTGACGGGGAAGTCATGCCTTATTGAGAATAAAAAGTATGGAAGTCATCGTTGTTTTTCTGATTTCTTCTTTGCTGATAGCCTTAAACCCGTATAAATTATATGACTTCAAAGAACGGTTAATCAGCCTGCCTTCAAAAAATATCAAAAACTTCATTAAGTAATTAGACCATAGCCCGGCGTGTA
>JAUZOH010000260.1 GCA_030706565.1 Bacteroidota bacterium
GGAAGTGTATTTTTAATAATCAATACTATTTTTTACCACGCTTTTCCTTCGGCCTTTTTGAATGTTGCATGGGCTGCGATAGCAATAATCGCAATGTCCCAAATTTTTAGCAGTCGTAATCATAAATAATAAGCAGATCAGTGACAGACTATGATGTAATAGTGATAGGAGGCGGAGCTGCAGGCCTCATGGCTGCAGGTCAGGCAGGAAGCAGGGGGGCTAAAGTGCTTGTATTGGAAAAGATGGGCCAACCTGCACGGAAATTACGAATTACGGGAAAAGGCCGCTGCAATCTTACAAATCTTTCGCCTGTTTCTGAATTTATCGGGCATATTCAGCCAAACGGGAAATTCCTGCGCCAGGCCTTTGCAGGCTTTTTTACTACCGAACTGCTTGATTTCATGAAGGCAATCGGGGTCCCTACGGTCACCGAAAGAGGACAAAGGGTTTTCCCTGCCAGTGAAAAAGCCCAGGATGTGGTGGATGCCCTCGTTCGCTGGGCAAAAAAAAATAAGGTTGAAATCAGGTGCAATTCTCAGGTTGCTGAACTGTTGGCAACTGATTCAGGCATTCAGGGCGTAAAAACAAAAGAGGGGGAAATTATCCGGGCAAGGTCGGTTATTCTTGCCACAGGCGGGAAAAGTTATCCGGCTACAGGTTCCACCGGTGATGGATATAAACTGGCATCCATGATGGGGCATACCATTCACGAGCCTTTCCCTTCCTTAGTCCCTATAGAAACCACTGGTTATGCTGCACAGGATATGCAGGGATTAAGCCTGAAGAATGTTACGGCCACATTGTGGTCAAACGGAAAAAAAATTGCAGAGGAGTTTGGAGAAATGCTGTTCACGCATTTTGGTTTGTCCGGACCTATTATTCTTACCCTTAGCCGGACCTGTGTTGAGGAGATGAATAAAGGGAATAAAATAAGCATTTCCATCGATCTCAAGCCTGCTCTCGACGAGCAAAAACTGGATGCCCGGTTGTTGCGCGATTTGAATGAACATGGCAAAATGATGTTTAAAACTGTACTTCAAGGTTTACTGCCTGCCAAAATGATTCCTGTCTGTGCAGGTTTGGTCGGCATTCCTGCCGATAAGCCGTGTAACCAGATTTCTTCCGCCGAAAGGAAAAAACTTAGATATTGGCTTAAAAATTTCACTTTGGGAATCTCAGGGCACCGTTCTTTTGCAGAAGCAATTATTACTGCCGGCGGTGTTGATACGCAGCAGGTGAACCCCAAAACGATGGAATCGAAATTTATTAAAGGTCTTTATTTTGCGGGTGAATTGCTTGATCTGGATGCCGATACAGGAGGTTATAACCTTCAGATAGCCTTCTCTACTGGTTGGGCAGCAGGAAATGCAGCTGCATCATTTGATCAGGAAATCGAGCATTAGCTCATCTTCAAGGTAGGCCTGCAACCTGTCGTTTATTTTTACCGGGCCAACACCAGCCGGGGTTCCTGTAAAAATCAAATCTCCTGTCCGCAGGGTAAAAAAGCGGGAAACATATTCTATGATACGATCGACTGAAAAAATCATATCTTTTGTGTTTCCTGATTGTACGGTTTCCCCGTTTAGATCCAGACGGAAATTAATCAGCTGAACATTGGAGAACCTGTCTTTATTTACAAACTTACTGATGGGTGCCGAACCCTCAAATGCCTTGGCTATTTCCCAGGGTAATCCTTTTTCCTTGCAGCGCCTTTGTAAATCGCGGGCAGTAAAATCAATGCCCAACCCAATTTCATCGTAATAGCGGTGCGCAAATTTTTGTGCAATGGTTTTCCCAAGCCTGTTGATTTTTACGACTACTTCTGTTTCGTATTGAATGTCCTTCGAAAAATCAGGATAATAGAAGGGCCTGTTGTTCTTGATTATAGACGTGTCCGGTTTTAAGAAAAATACAGGAGTTTCGGGGACAGGATTGTTCAATTCATGAGCGTGCTCTATGTAATTCCGTCCTATGCAGATAATTTTCATCGCAGAAGATTTAGCGCATTGACAATCAGAATATTATTTCTGATTGTCAATACAAAATATAAATTTAGATCCGGTTGATAAAATGCTGAAAAGAAATTCAACAGGTTTCTTGATTATTTTTTATTGAACTCCCTGATTTTGATGGCCGTAATAACTCTTTTCGTATATAAAGGGAAATTGCCGTTCATCATCCAGGAATAGTAGCTGGGTTCTTTTTTGAAAATATCAACAACCGCTTTCCCTTTATGTTTGCCGAAATTGAAAATTTCATTTCCTGCTTCATCATAAATAATCCTTCCTGCAAAATCAGCATTGTTTGTTTGAGCAGAAAATTCGGAAAGTTTATCTATGTCGTTTTCTATTTTATCGTTGTAACGGTCGAGCTGTGCTTTAAGAATTTCATAAGTGGCGTTGGTATCGGCTTCAGCGGTATGTGCATTTTCAAGAACTTTATCGCAATAAAACTGGTAAGCAGCACTAAGGGTACGTTGTTCCATTTTATGAAAAATGACCTGCACATCAACAAATTTATGTTTTTTCAGATCAATGTCCACTTCTGCCCTGATAAATTCTTCAGCCAGCAGGGGAATATCAAACCGGTTGGAATTATACCCTGCCAAGTCGCAACCTTCAAAATCCTTGGCGATGTTGTTGGCAATCTGGGCAAAAGTAGGTTTGTCCTTGACATCTTCATCGGTGATCCCGTGAATTTGGGTGGTTTTGGGTGGTATGGGGATTGTGGGATTAATAAGATAGGTCTTTTCAACTTTATGTCCGTCGGGAAAGACTTTTAAATAAGATAATTCTACAATTCTGTCATTAATGATATCGATGCCGGTTGTTTCCAGGTCAAAAAATATCAACGGGTTTTTTAACTTAAGTTCCATTTAAATTTAAAGTGATAAGAAAAAACAAAAATAAATTGTCTGAAAAGTTCTGCTGTTTATCAATTTAAATTTCCTGTAATAAAGGGGAAAGTTGAAAAAATCAGAAAAAACTTTTCAGACAATCAATATAATAAATTAGTATAGTCGATTATGCACCAATCATCATGGGCATAATAAGCATCAAAATATCTTCGTCGGGATTTTCGTTTTCAGCCGGTACAATGATTCCAGCCCTAGAAGGATCTGATAATTCAAATACCACTTCAGGAACCGCCAGGTTGGAAAGGATTTCAACAAGGAAAGAAGATTTGAATCCAATTTCCATATCTTCTCCTTCGTACTGGGCATTGAGCCTTTCATAAGCCGAAATGGAGAAATCAATGTCCTGCGCGGAAACAGTAACCTGGTTTCCGGTAAGATTCATTTTGATCAGGTTGCTGGCCTGATTGGAGAATACAGAAACCCGGCGAAGTGAATTGTATAAATCGAGACGGTCTATGGTCAGCTTGTTGGGGTTATCGGTAGGGATAACGGAATTATAGCTGGGATAGGTTCCTTCGACAAGTCGGGAAAACATTTTGTAATCGGTCAGCTGGATGAAAACATTTTTGTCGTCAAACTCAACCAATACTTCATTTTCTTCTTTTGGAAGTATACTGCGAAGCAGGGTGGCCGGTTTCTTGGGCAGAATAAAGGAGGCTTCACTGTCGGCTTTAACATCTTTGCGGATGTAACGTACCAGTTTGTGGGCATCTGAAGCTACAAAAGTTACAGATTCCGTTGACAATTCAACGAAGATTCCGTTCATTACAGGGCGAAGCTCATCTTCAGCGGATGCAAAATGGGTTTTGTCTATTCCTGTGAAAAGAACGTCATGGCCCATTCTGACAGAGGATTTCTTATCTTCTTTGATTTCAGGGATTTTTGGAAAATCAACTCCGTTTTGCCCCGGTATGTTGAATTGTCCGTTTTCTGAACTGATCGTTACGGCCAGTGATTCGTCATTGATATCAAATGTCAGGGGTTGTTCCGGAAATTCCTTTAAAGTGTCGTTAAGAAGTTTGGCAGGGAGAGCAATAATTCCATCACCGGAAGCATTTTCCAATGTCATTTTAGTGATCAAAGTGGTTTCTAAATCCGAGGCAGTTATTTCTAATTCGTTGTTTTCCAACCGAAATAAGAAATTGTCCAGGATGGGCAGGGTGTTTTTGGTGTTAATGACCTTGCTTATAGCCTGTAAATGACTTAATAAATCGGTACTCGATGCTACAAATTTCATTTGTCCTAAATTTTTAATTATTAAATTACTTGATATTCAATTTTGTTAATATCTGAATTTCAAAAATCAATTATACAAAAAAATTATGATTGCCCAATTTTAATCTTTCATAAAATCTTTTATCTCCTGCATAAATACATCAAAATCAAGATATTTTAGTATGACTTTATCCTTATCATTGTTTAGGTAGGCATAGAGCCTGTAGGGATCAAAGGGAAGTTTTTTGCCGACTTTTTTTGCCATTTTCTCGGACAATGCCATTGGAAATGTTTTGACAGTAGTCGTATGCCCTTTTGTGTCTGTAAGGCTGATGCTGCAATAGGGTTTGCCTGCTTTCACGGAATCCCTTTCCCCGGGTCTGGTTGCGGAAACATATTTTTCAAATTTGAAATCATGAAAGTAGGAAAGGTAGGTCATTAATTTGTTCTGGTCTGTTTTTTCTATTTTCTTATTGGTTTGTAACTGGAATAAGGAGAATTCATTGCTACCGGCTTTTTCAATTTTGAAAGACCTCTGTTTATCGGGATATTCAACTATAACCGATTCGATATCATCAAGCAGGCAATGGAATACAGTATTGTTGCGCCAGTAACTTTCGTCGGTAACGAGAAGATCGGCTATCCGCCCATTATAATTGGGTAATTCTATTTCATACGGTTTCTTACTGTCGGTAGACAGCATGCACGAAGCCCCCATTTTTAAATTATCCCAGAAACAGTAAGTTTTATAGGGCCTGGTATGCTTGTAAAAGACTACTTTCAGCCGGCCCGATTGCAGGCTGTCCATGGCTTCTGAAAGCTGTTTCCGGGGAACTGTGGTTTTGATGTTGAGCCCGTCGAAAACGCGGTATATGGCTTTAATGGCATCTGGCCTTACTTCAAATCTCTGGTCTACCAGCCAGCAATTTTTTTCTTTTGTCAAAGCAATTGTTTTGCCGTTTTTGATTACTTCAATTTTAGAAATCGATGTTGTATCGCGCATATCGAAACCTGCTGATGCTGTGCCCAGCGTGCTTTTATTGTTGGAATAGAAAAAAATGGTGGCAATGATCATTAAAACAACCAATACAAAAAGATACCATGCGTATTTCTTAAAAGTCATAATACAAATTAGATATAAGTAATTTAATATCAATAATAAAGAAAAGAATTAAAACCCATTACAAACCTAGTGAAATTTATAAAACTTAACCAGATTTAATCGAAAATTTTATGTGAGGGAAAGAGAAGGAAATTCATCAGTGTTAAAGTATGTTAAACTCCAGTGTTAAACTAAACCATAATGTACATATTTTGTCTAAACATAAAACAATTAAATTTCTTCATCATGAAAAAAGCCATTTTATTGTTATCATTGGGTTTGTTCATTGCCTTTTCAGCAGGGGCACAGACTCCGGTTACAAC
>JAUZOH010000261.1 GCA_030706565.1 Bacteroidota bacterium
CCAAGGAAAATATAAGGCCGAAATCATTGCCGATGGTGTTAATGCCAATCGCCTGGGTACTGATTATTCACATTCCCAAAACGAATTGACCCAAAAATCCCAATTCAAACTTAATCTGGCTCAGGGTGGGGGCGAAGTTGTCAGAATTTATCCCGAATAATGGATATTTGAAAGGCTTAGTTCTATTTGCAGCTAAGCCTTTCCTTTATATTTTCCGGATTTTTTATAATTTTTTGAGAATGGTCCGATTTTTAAGTTATTTTGCATAAAAAATTATGTGAATGTCTGCTGTTAAAAAAATATTAAGGGGGTTTTTCCGCATTTTCAGAAATAAGTATACGCTTACTTTGTTCGTCTTTTTTATTTGGATGGTATTTTTTGATAATAATAACCTGATTGACCAGGTTAGTAATATCTATCAACTCAGGCAACTTAAAAAGGACAAAGAATATTACCTGGAGAAGATAAAGGATGATAAGCGGAAACTTAATGAATTACAAACCAATAACGAGAATCTGGAGAAATTTGCCCGTGAACAATACCTGATGAAAAAAGACAGTGAAGATGTTTTTATTCTTGTCAAAAAAGGCGAAGAAGACCAGTTTAATAAATAGTTTTCAAATAGAAATTCGCAGTATAACCCAAATCAGTTTCGAATAAATTTCAATTATTTTAAGGAATGTTTTATGATTTGGGATCTCAGATCTAATTAGTGTAAAGATTCTTCGCTATGCTCGGAATGAGATGAAGCGAAAGATCTTTAAGTTATATCGGAATTTTAAGGTTTACCAGTTTATAGGTTCACCAGTAAAACACTGAGAATAAAACCTGTTAGGTTTGGAAAACCGAAATGGCTTTTCATTCTCCTAAATTTCGGTTTTCATTGCTGTCAGCTTAAACTTTCACAATCCTTGATTTTTTAATTTATTGCCATCAATCTCCGTTTTTATGGCCTTTATTTTTGTCTTTCATTGCCGTCAGCTTCAGCTGACGGATTCTGATGATATATTGATATTTCTTGGGCTTTAGCCCAAATTCAGCATCTTAGAATTATACCCAATATTTGGTTGAAGCCAACGGCAATGACGAAGATGATTTCCTGTTTTTAAATGCAACACACGGGGGGGTACTGGTGCCCCCTGATTTACGATATCATCATAGATTTAAGAATATTAAAAAAGCCCAAAGATTTAATCTTTGGGCTTTTTAGTATTTTATATTGACTGTCAGTAAGTCATTCTTATTTTTCCTTAGATATGTCGAACGCAGCAGTCGGGAAAAATTCCCAGATGTCTTCCAAAAATGAAGAACTAGAAGAACCTCCGGTTGTTCCGGTAGCTACAAAACCTCTGTTGTTAATTGAAAAACCGACTGCCCAATATCTTCCGCTTCCTTCAATGGGGGTCATCTTGTTCCAAAGATCTTCTTTGGGATCATATTCCCAGGTTTCTTGTAAATAAGAGCCATGTAAGCCGGTTGAAACGTATGCTTTACCATTCATAACAAAAGAAACGCCATACTCTCTGACAATATTGGTATAATCGTCGTCATAAGTTTCTTCTTCATTGGTGTTTGCAATATCCCGTTTCGGGGTCCAATTTGAAGTTGTCGGATCATATTGCCAGAAATCATAAACGTATGTCCCGTCTGAACCCTGACCACCGCATATATATGCTTTGTTGTTTATGACAAAGGCCATAGCACCACGTCTTTTAGATCCGCCATAACTGGCTTTTGAAGTCCATGTGTCATTTGCAGGATCATATTGCCAAAAATCCTTCAGATAAGAACCATCCCAACCTGAAGAAACATAACCTGCGTTTCCAATTGAAAAACCCACTGCATCGCAACGGGCACTACCCGGGAAATTTTTCAACTGTGTCCAAGTGTCATTGGCGGGATCATATCTCCAAAAATCATTCAAATAATTATTTCCATCAGTACCTAACCCTACATATCCGTAATTCCCAACACTAAAAGCTATACCGCTGTGTCTGGGAGTACCGGGAAATTCCTTTTTTCTGGTCCACGATCCCATTCCGTCATTGGCTACAGGATCAAATTCATAAACCACCTTAATTGTATCAATTCCGTCAGGAGCCCAATTGTGTCCGCTAACTAAATAAGCCTTACCGTTGATGGTAAAAACCATAGATCCACATCTGGCAACACCGTCCAAGTCCGATCTTTTTTTCCAATCTCCTAAAACTGTGTCACTGCTGCTACTGCAGGAATAAAATGAAACGACAGCAAGACAGGCAAATACTAAAAAAATAAAAACTTTTTTCATTCGTTTTTCAATTTATTTAAAAAAGCTGGATGTTTTTATTGTTGCTCATTCCATTTTCTTTTGCTGAAAATTATCGGTTTGATCTTGATTCCCTTTTTATTGAACATCCTGCCTTTAGGGTTACAAATTGTTCTTTACATGTAAATTATTTAGATTGCAATTTTCATCAAAAAAAGTGATATTTGCAAAAAATATTCACTCTTTACATCAAAAATACTTATCTGCTGCAATAAAACAACTCTTTATAGTATTTTATTGTGCACAAAAAATAAAAATTCACCAGATATGATATTGATGTGCTTAAAAGTCAAATATATATAGTGAAAATAAATTCTACATTAATTAGTAAAATTGACATTTAGAAAATGAGTATGTTTGTTAAACTAAAATAAGAATGGAATGAATTTGCGGATCCCTTGCTGATGAACTTTTAAGAATGCATAGATGGGGATGATTTTTATTTTTTATTTTGGTGTTAAACAAGAAAATTAATTTATAGCCGTTATTGAAATTAAGTTTTGAATATTTTTAGGGCTGGTGTTTTTGAATTTTATAAGGCTTATGGGTGGGGATTCAAAATATTGTATTAATTTTCCACCCTTTTTTGAATAGATTTTATTTCAAATAAATATCTGAATGAGAAAATTATTTTTATTTGCAATAGTTTTAATGTCTGTCTTTTTTTCCTGTACAAAAAATGATGGAAGTACCCTGGGTTCTGATTTCGTTGATTCTCATTCCCGTTTGATTCTGGTCGATACGGTAACGGTAGCTACCTCAACTGTAAAATACGATTCAATTGCTACATCGGGAAAGAATGTCGCTCTGGTTGGCCAATATAGGGACGGTGATTTGGGCCTGGTTTCTTCAAAGTCTTATATGGAATTTGGCATGCCGACTTTTTCAGCTATCAGTAACAATGCAACAGTTGACTCCGTGAAATTAATATTAGGTTACAATAAATATTATTATGGGGATACCACCGCTGTACAAAATATTTACGTGAACCGCCTGACCTCATATATTTCCGGTAAAATTTATGAAGGCTCTTTGTTTAATGTAACTCATATAAATTCTGCAGATACTCCTCTGGGTTATCTGCAATATACCCCAAGGCCTAAATCCAGAAAAAAGATACAGATCCCTCTTGATAAATCTTTGGGTATTGATTTTTTGAATAAGATGAGAGGGGGGGCAGATGAATTTTCAAGTGCAAGTTTATTCCTTCAATATTTTAAGGGCTTAGTCGTTTATGCAGGGCAAAATGATAATTCGGCCATTGTCGGATTTAATGCCTCTGATACCAGTACTTATATCCGTCTTTTTTATCATATCAACGGAACTTTAAATAGTGATACCTATTATGATTTTCAATTGACGAATACCAACGAACAATTCAATCAGATCAGTTCGGACAGGTCTGGTACGGCCCTGGCTAATTTGGGAAATGGTTTGCTTCATAAACTTGATGCCCAATCAACCAATCAAATAACTTATGCCCAAGCCGGTGTTGGCCTGGCAACGAGAATCGAGTTCCCTTATCTTACTGAAATACCCAAACTGGGGAATTATGGGACTATACTCAAGGCAACTTTATACATCAAACCTTTACGGTCGTCTTATGTTCATAATGTTTCCCTGCCTTCTCAACTAAATCTTTATTCAACAGTCAGCAATAACCAGCTGGAAAGTGCAATTCAGAATACTTCTGGGAATAATGCAACGGGAAATCTTGTCCTGGATTATCTGCATAAAGAAAATACCCAATATACGTTCGACATCACTTCATATTTGAAGGCAAAAATTAACGCTTCCTATACTCAGAATCTTGCCTTGATTTTAATGCCTGCCAATTATTATTCCACTTTAGACAGGTTAATTATCGGTGGTCAAAAAAATAAAGATGTGGATTATCAAATTGGCGTGAAAATTTATTACATGGTTTATGATGAATAATCTTAAAAAAATACAATTAGTTTGCTGCTTGGTTCTTGCAATCTGTAGTTCGACATTTTGTTCACTTTCAGCCCAGAATCTTACCAATTCGCCCTATTCTATGTTCGGAATAGGAGAAATTGAATCTGAAGATATGGGATGGAACAGTGGAATGGGCAGTACGGGAATTGGTATAAGTTCAAGCAATTTTTTGAACCGGATAAATCCTGCTTCTTATAATGCCATTGATACTTTGTCTTTTATTTATGAGTTTGCCCTGAATGCCAGACTTTCGAAATTCGAATCGGCCTCTTCGAGCCAGCATGAAAACAGGATCAATTTTAAAAAGTTAGATATGGGTTTTAAAGTAAAACCTTTCTGGTCTATGGCTTTGGGAATTGTACCATTCAGCAGCGTAGGTTATAAAGTAAACATGCAAAAGGGAGTTGAAGGATCACCTTACGAGAATTTTACCGATAATATCCAGGGTGATGGAGGAATAACCAGGGTCTATTGGGGGAATTCCATCAATCTTACAAAACATTTTTCTGTAGGAGTTAATTCATCCTTTTTGTTCGGATCTCTTTCCCAAACAGAAACCCTTCAGGCTGGTGAATTTACCAATGAGGTGTATGCGGTAAATAATACAACCCTAAAAAATTTATATTTCGAATTCGGTATGCAATATTCAAATCGTTTGAATTCTCATTTGGATTATACTTTAGGTGCCGTATATGCAAACCGTACCAAATTGAATAAGTACAGCACTGTAAATGTTACGACTTCCAGTACTGTGGTTTTGCTTGATGAAACCACCTATAAGGGAAGTTTTACATTGCCTGAATATTATGGCGCCGGGCTTTCCCTTACACTTAATAAAAAGCTTACTGCAGCTGCAGATTATCGCTTTCAGAAATGGTCGTCTGTTAAATCTGAAAATGGCCTTGCTTCTTATGTGGATAGCCACAGATTGTCTGTTGGATTACAGTATATCCCGTCAAACCGGCTTCCTAAAAATTATTTTGAAAGAATTTATTATCAGGCCGGGGCATCTGTGGAGAAAACATATTTATGCCTGAATGGCCAACAGCAAAACAATTATAGCCTGAGCGCAGGTTTGTGCTTTCCACTTCGTTTCCAGAAGTCTTATTTGCATATTGGCGTTCAAGAGGGACAAAAAGGCAATGTTTCCAATATCCTATTCCGGGAGAATTATACCCTGGTCACCTTTGGTATTGTGATGCATGATTTCTGGTTTATTAAATCCAAGTTTGATTAATTCTGAATGATCA
>JAUZOH010000262.1 GCA_030706565.1 Bacteroidota bacterium
CAGTAGCAATTTTTCCAATACCATATTAACAGATGGAGCAAATTTGGAAAATAAAGGTTATGAAATCACTTTAAATTTGTTACCTATTTCCAGAAAGAAAATGTCCTTAAACTTTGAATTCAATTTAAGTTATAACAAGAGTAAAATAACAAAATTATCAATGAATAACATGTCATTCTACCTTGAAGGTGGCTATGTTTATACCGGCAACTTGCAAATAACAAAAGTTGGTTCTCCAGCTCATTCCTTTTACATGAACAAGCAAATATATGATGCAAACGGAAAACCGGTTGAGGGCTTGTATGTCGATCTTTCAGGAAAAGGTGGGATGATAAATGGCAACAATGCAGATAAATATGTTGATCATAATCCGGCTCCTGATTACCTGATGGGATTTTCTGCACGTTTTACTTACAGAAATTTTGACATTTCCGGTTCCGGCCGCATCAGTCTTGGCAATTACGTATACAACAGGCTGGCAGCCAACGCTTCCTACAACCAGATATACCAGATTGGTTATTGGCAAAATGAAACGAAGTATTTGAATGATACAAAATTTGTACAACGACAATTTGCATCTGACTATTTTGTACAAAATGCATCATTCTTAAAACTGGACAATTTAAGTGTAGGCTATAATTTCAACAAAATAGTTAATAAATTAGGTGCTCATGTTTGTTTTACCGTTCAAAATATACTGACTGTCACAAAATACAAAGGTATTGATCCTGAAGTAGTCGGAGGAATTGATACATATGCTTATCCTCGCCCTCGAATATTTTCCATAGAGTTTAATGTTGATTTCTAAATAAGAAGGAAATCGTAATAAAATTTAATAGTCCGCCCTGTCAGATAAACTGATAGCAGAGCTTCATCTGAATTATACATTGCAGTGATTAGATACAGCTGAAAACATCCTCCTCTTTTAATCTTTTTTACTGTTTATTATTGTTTTTTAATGTTTTTTATGTATATTTATTTAAAAAAACAAAAACTATGGAAACAGACCTGTCAATTTTTAAAGTATTTCAGCACAGCGATGAATATTTCGAAATGCTGAGTGATCCCGGCTATTCCCGGAAGTATGTTCTCAAACAAATTTTGGTTATATTTCTTTTTACTTTCCTTTATGGGATTGTAATGGGCAGTTATAATGGGTTCTTGCAAAGCATGGTCACAGGAATCAAAATCCCCTGCCTTATCTTCCTCTCCATATTGATATGTTTCCCGGCCCTATTTGTCATTCAGTACATGATCGGATCGACCATGACCATCTATCAAATGGCAAACATCATCCTGTCGGGTTTTATCGTGTTTTCGACCATCGCTTTGTCATTTGCCCCTATTATCGTGTTTTTCATGGTCACCAGTAACAATTATGCTTTTCTGAAACTCTTGCATGTGGCCATATTCACTTTTTCGGGTATATTTGCCATCAAAACCATTATTAACGGGCTGAAATATTCCTGTGAAAAGAAAAATATATATCCCAAATTGGGCATGACGATATTTAAGATATGGATTTTTATTTTTGCTTTTGTCAGTTCTCAATTAGCCTGGAATCTCAGACCATTTGTCGGAGATCGTAAATTAAAGTTTGAATTATTCAGGGCACGCGAAAGTAACTTTTATGTAGCAGTGATCCAGTCAGTCGGGAATCTTTTTATTCCTGCGCATCCGGCAGTCACGGTTAATCCCGGCCAACCAAAAGTTACGGTCAAGGCAGATGAAAACAAATCTGCCGGTCAGCAAACTCATATCACATTAAAAAAGGGAAATGGACAATAAGGATCAAATAATGACACTGGAGGAAGTAGCTGAATATTTGCGGGTTAAGCCCCAAACCATTTATGCCTGGGCTCAGGAGAAGAAAATTCCTGCAGCCAAGCTGGGCAAGGAATGGCGTTTCAAGAAATCTATGGTCGATAAATGGTTTAATGAGCAGATGGACGAGAAGTTTAAAAATTACTGAGAAGATTTTTTGATAAAATCGGACCCCGGTTTTTGCATTGGATTTGGTGCAAAAATCGGGGTCCGAATATTTTTACTTTTCCCTTATCATGGGCACAAATAAAACGGGCAATGTTTCGGTATAGTGGATTCTACCGTCTTTTTTTTCCAGCAAATACAATTCCTGGCTGTAATTATGCCCCACGGGGATAATCATCCTCCCTCCTTCAGCAAGTTGTTCGACCAGAGGTTGCGGAACATGGGCAGGGGCACAGGTTACAATAATGGCGTCAAAAGGTGCGTATTCCTTCCAGCCCTGATAACCGTCACCAACCTTAACATGTATGTTGTTATAACCTTCCTCTTCAAATATTTTTTCTGCATTTTCGGCCAGTTCTTTGATGATTTCAACGGTATAAACCTCCTTGTAAAGCAGGGAAAGGATAGCAGCCTGATAACCCGAGCCTGTCCCGATTTCCAATACTTTCTGGCTGGTGTCAGGGTTCAATATTTCGGTCATATAGGCTACAATATAGGGTTGCGAGATAGTCTGGTTATAACCTATGGGCAAAGGCCTGTCGTCATAAGAATAACTTTGATACTCTTCTGGAACAAATTTATGGCGGGGAACTTTCATGAATGCATCCAGAACACCGGTGTTGCGAATCCCACGGTTTCTTATCTGTTCTTCAACCATGGCTTTTCTCAGGCGTAAATATTTGTCGCCCCCCGGTGCGTGCTTATTTGGACAGTTTGTGGTCAGAAAAACAAGCATCAGACAGGAAAAACAGATTTTGGGCTTTGTCCTCATCGCCTATAAAGTTAGGGATTAACACAATAAATTACAGCCTGATTGTCACTAATTTACAACAAATAAAGACAGGTTATTCACTTTGTAAAATATATTTTCACCTGGATCCCATAAAAGAGAAAAGGATTTTATGCAGCTTTAAACTGACCTAAAATCCTTTTCTAAAAAGTTTATTTATACCAACCTGTCGAAGCAGTTTCGGCTTTAGAGGTAAATTCTGTTGGTTTCCAGTATTTCTCCGGTCAAGCTGTTGTGGTATATGGCTTCAATGGCAGATTCCCGTTTTGAATAATAAACAGGGGTATCTTTACATACGATTTTAAACTCATTTGAACTAAGATTCTGAAATAATTTTCCTGCTTTACCGTCGGCAAATTCAACTTTAAACTGTTTAAAAGGCCCGGAAACCAAAGATCTTGTCGTACCTTCATAAACTTCAATATAAACAGGCATTTCAGAAGAACTCTTGCCACCTTCTCCGGACACTGAACCCTGGATAATCTTTTCTTTCATCTTTTCATAATCTTCAGAACCGATCACTCCGCTGTCCATAAGATCCTTCACCTTTTTCAGGTTTACAGAAGCATTATTGGTATTCAATTGCTTTACGGTCAACAGGATTTGTTCTTCCAACTGTAACAATGACTCTTCATAAACCAGAGCCTTACGGGTTTTGGAAACCAAAGTAAACAACAGACCGATAAAAGGGCTGAAAAATAAGGAGATGAAAAAAGCGCCCCAGAACCCTATCTTCTTGTTTGAGCCCACTGCTCCGATAATAAAACTTAAGATTAACCATGCAAAGGAGGTCCATAAGCCAATTTTCAATAATAATTCTCTGGTAATTTCAATTTTTTCCATATTTAAATATTTAAAATTTTTAGTATTTCCTTAACAAACAATATCAAGTATTCTTTCGCGTTTAAACTTGCGAATATAATATGACAAATCGTTTTATGTTTAAAAATCTTTGATCATTTCCGGCTGTTCCTCAAAGGAGGAATAGTTCATTAATCGCAATGCCGTTTCTATCAGAGTTTTGACATATTGGCCAGAATATATTTGCTGCAAAACTGAATATTTCACAAAACTATTAAAAAAAGCCGGTCCTGCCATTTATCAATTGACAGGACCGTATTAAATAATATCTAAAAAAACGGTAGCTTTTTTTCCTTTAAAATTTTCTACAAATTTGTACTGGCGATATAAAATCCATCATTTAACTTGAAACACAATTCTCCGCCCACATATAATTTTCCGTTGGAGCATCTGAGTTTTAATATCCCCGCGTAAGCATTTAATCCCATATTGCTCCAGCTGCTGCCATTCCATTTGGCCACATAGAATTGATTACTGCTGTTATAAAAATTACCTCCTGCATAGAGATTACCTTTGGAATCGGTGCAAATCGAATTGACTACATCATTCCCCTTTAAATTAAGGTCTACCCAACTGCTGCCATTCCATTTCACAACATATCCACTTGTAAAAACGAAACCTCCGCCGGCATAAAGTGTACCATTTGCATCAAAACAAATGGTATGAACCTGTTCATGGGATGTTAAATCCCCAATTGTCGTCCACCCACTCCCATTCCATCTTCCCACACTTCCCCCTGAACCGGTTAAAGCTCCACCGCCAATATACAAATTTCCGTTTGGATCGGTTACCACGGTATTTACCCAATGGCTCCATCCGGTCATATTTAATTTTGACCAGGTAGTTCCGTTATATTTGTATACATCACTACTATTGCAACTTTCATAGAGCATGCCTGATGGATCAGTACAAAGGGTTGCAGCCTGAGCATCCGCATAATTCCCAATATTGGTCCAGGTACTGCCATTCCATTTTTCTATATAATTAACTCCGTTTGCATCGGTATAATCACCGCCAATATACAGGTTACCATTGGCATCGCCGGCAATAGCATAAACCGTATTGTTTACATTGATGTTTCCTACTTCCGACCACTTGCTGCCATCCCATTTGGCCACATACCGTTTACCATTACTGTTCTTAAAGTCACCTACTGCATATAAATACCCGGATTTATCCACATAAATATCAAAGACATTATTTAAATCATCTTTATTCCCAAGCGCCGACCATCCATTACCTGAACTGGAGCCCCCATTATCATCGCTTTTCGAGCAACCTGTTGTAAGCAGCAACGGCATTATTCCCATAAGGAAAAATGTGAAAATCCAAATTTTCTGTTTCGTTTTCATAATTTCTCTTTTTTTAATTGGACAATGTTTTATATAGGATTACTGTTTTTGAGAGATCTACAACAACCTGGTGTATTATTTTAACAATTTTCTGATATTTGAGAAGGGACTATGTTATACACACATTCAATGTAAATATAATTTTTTTTTAATAATTTCAAATAATCTAACAGGCTTTTTTTAAAAAAATATTCCTCGGGAAATTCTATTTTGCTTAGGGTATCCTGTTTTACTTCACTCAAATTTAATAATACCGGCAATAGTGTTTATCAGGTTTATCAATGATTATGGCATTCTGGTTTGCAAAAAAATCCATCTATTTCCAGGATTTTCCAGGAAAACCGTAGGGATAAAAACGAAAAAAGGAGCCTTTCAGCTCCTTTAGAATATAATTAAAAATTAAAATCATCCGCATTTTGAACATCCGCAACTGGTACATATCAGGCAGCCTTCCTGGTATACCAGCGATTCGGA
>JAUZOH010000263.1 GCA_030706565.1 Bacteroidota bacterium
ATTATTTCTATGTGACATGATGAACATTAAATCTCAGTTATTAAATTTTATTCCGTTCAGGGAGATATTTACTTGCGAAACTTTAATCAATTACTTTTTTAATAATGATGCCAAGAGTATTGGCTTAATTAAATGCTCAGGATTATTATGCCGTTTACGTGGATAATTCAAAACGGAATAAAAGTTTTAATCTGAAGTCGTTACGTTATTTGAAACTTTTACAGGCAAAAATATTACACAATCCTTGATGAAAGCCAGAAACTGTTAATGACCTGATAAAACCAGTTATGCTTTATTTAAAAAGTAGTTTTCCCGGCTGATTTATTGTTTATAAAATTTAAAAATCAAAACTTGAAGCAATAAAAAGAGTGATAAAATCAGCTTATCACTCTTTTCATTAACTTATTGTTTATTCCAATCCGGCGGAGTTTGATTCAGCAAATATTTGACAAAGAAATCTCGCCGTTTGCGCTCTCCATACGTACCGCCCAGGGTGTGGTTCATTCCGGGTAAAACCAGAAAGTCAAAATCTTTCTTAGCTTTGATCAAAGCATCGGCAACCTGCATGGTCGAAGAGGGATCAACATTATCATCCACCTCTCCAACGATAAGCAATAAATGGCCTTTCAGTTTAGGAGCATTCACCACATTCGAGCATTCCGCATATTGAGGGCCTATGGGATACCCCATCCATAGTTCGTTCCACCACATTTTATCCATACGGTTATCGTGGCAGCCGCAAGAGGCTGCGGCAGCTTTATAAAACTCAGGATGAAACAGCAAAGCGGTCAAAGCATTTTGTCCGCCGGCAGAAGCCCCGAATATTCCAACCCTTGAAGTATCCATACAGGAATATTTCCGGGCAGCAGCCTTGATCCACAATATCCTGTCGGGGAACCCGGCGTCTTTCAGATTTTTCCAACATACATCATGAAAAGCCTTGGAACGGCAGGAAGTTCCCATGCCATCCATTTGGACTACAATAAAGCCCAATTCTGCCAGTCCCGAGCCAGGCCAGAAAACAGGATTAAATGATTTAGCAGCAAAGGAACCCTGCGGACCAGCATAAATATATTCGATTACAGGATAAGACTTCGAAGGATCAAAATTGGATGGCCTGTAAATATTTCCCCATATATCCGTCTTCCCGTCCCTTCCTTTGGCCACGAAAACTTCCGGCATCTTCCAGCCCTTTGCCAAAAGATCGCTGATATCTTCTTTTTCCAGTGACAGAAGTACTTTCCCGTCTGCAGCACTTCTTAAGACTGTAACTCTGGGTTGATCGACCTTAGAATAAGTATCTACCAGAAATTTCCGGTCGGCCGAGTAGGTTGCATCGTGATTGGCCAATTCCGGGGTAAGGTCGGTCAACCCGCTACCGTCGAAATTTACACGGTAGTAATGGATCAAATAAGGATCTTCCCCGGCATTTTTACCACTCCCCTTAAAAATAACATACCGCAGACTGTCGTTCACATCTACAACTTCACGGACCACCCATTCGCCTTTGGTAATTTGATTTTTTACTTCCCCGTTTTGCCCGTCATATAAATAGAGATGATTCCATCCGTCGCGTTCAGAAGCCCAGATAATCTCCTTCCCGTCATCCACGTCATGGCGGTAATGTTTTCCGCTATAATCAATAAAGGTCTTACTGGTTTCGTTGATCAACAACTTAACCGAACCATTTTCCGGATTGACTCCAACTACCTGGTAAGCCTGATGCCCGCGCTGGTTGAATTCGAAGGTAAATCCTCGGCTATCCTTCCTCCAACTAAGGTTCCCCAGGTCAAACTGGTTTTCGAAAACGTCTGTATTAACCGGAATTTGCTTTTTATCCTCCACATTGAAAAGAGAAGGTTTACGAATGGGCAGTGCATCGCCGGGTTTAAGATAATCCCTCTTTTGCAATACAGGTTGCAACTGCGTTTTGGGTGAAGACTCTACGAAATAAATATAATGAGGTACATTCGCCCTGATTTTGTTTGTGATCAGATATTTTGAATTTGGCGACCACTGCAAATTTGCCGAATAATATTCACCCTCGGAACCGTCATAACTCAGCTGTATCTCCTGACTGGTATTCCTGTTTTTTATAAAAACATTATAATCCCGGATATATGCCTCCCATTGATTGTCACCCGAAACAACAGGAGGACCTTTTCGCTCATCATCGGTCTCCGACCAATATTTCTGAGGAGCAGCTTGTTCAACCTTACCCTTTTGAACAAGCTTGTTGTGGGTTAATTCGTATACATACTTCATCCCATCCAGGGAGAAATTCATCTCCTTTAGATTGTTACTAAAACTCACCTCTTTCAAAAAAAGGGAATAAGGTTTATATACTTTTTTATTGATTGTTCTGAGTTTCTCACAGAGTTTTTTCTGGTCGAAAGCTTCGTTCTTCTGCAATTTTTGTGCATCAACCAGGAAATATTCCCAGCCTTTGCGGGTCTTAACCGGGTACCAGAAATGGTCTGTCTTCTCTATCCAGGTAGCAGCCACATTTCCGTTATAAACCAAATCTTTCCACTTTTCAGTTGAATCGGCCCGGTTGTAATCGTCAACACTAACCTGAGCAAAAAGGGAACCTGCAAATAAAAAAACTATGGCAAAACAAAGGATAAATTTTCTGATGTCTTTCATCATAAACGAATTTTAATTAAAAGGCACTCATATAATTTTCAATATGAATGTTTTTGATACGATTATTTTATGCAAACTTCTATCGGGATGCAGAAATTAACTCAACATCCGCCAAGGTGTTCAAAAGGTGTAAGCAGCTTTGGTGAAATTTTAGCCTTGTCCTGAATCTTTTACATACCCAGTAAAAGAGCTGGGTTTAATAAATGGAATTAAATCAGGAGAAGAAGGACGGCTCTGTCCCGTAAGCATTGGAAGCTATAAAATCCAGCATTCGTAAAGGCCTTTGCCAAATTTGTGGTATAAATTATTTTGATATTTTCCGTCATGAATCATGTTTCAAAAATAGCAAATTGAGGGAAACAATATCCTTGGTTGGAATATAAAATCAGGGTAAATTTGATTAGGACAAATAAATAATTTTCCAAAAAAAGTTTAACAACTAGATTTTTATAATTTTTAAAGAGATTATTCAACAAACAGCCAAATATCCGGGAAAACATTTAAAACTTATGAATAATTCATATTGGGCCATTTTAAACAGAGAAAACCTGTTTTGGGAAGGATATTGTAAAACAGAACGGAATAAAACAATATTGGAGATTGAAAATATCATCAATTCCTATGGTTATATTTCAGATTTCCACATGTTTTCAGATGTTGAAATATGCATCAAAATTGTTATTGAAGAACACTTGATTTATAATCTTTATTCAGCTCTGAAGAATTATTTAACTTTAAAGGATTTTACAGATCCGGGTTCAGAATCAGAAAGTGAATGTACAGTTTTGTTGAATATAACCTTTATAAAAAGCACAGGAAATATGAAAATCGAAGTTCCTGCTGTACCCGGATAAAAGAGCCTTTCATTTCATATCTGTATTTACTTGCTGGTCAATTTCCGAGTCGCTTTCAACACTTAACCCAAGAGCCATTTTTAACAATTTTTAACATTTTATAACATATTGATCTATTGCTTATTATATTATATATGATATATAAAATGCACTATTTCTTGGATTAAATAAAAAACAAAAAAAATTAAATTTGCTTAAAACAATTTAAGCAAACTACTATGGAACAACAAATTATAGATTTTAAAAATCTGACTCAGGAAAATGTATGGGATTTATCAGAAGAAGAAGCGTTCACTTTAATACAAAAGTTACAAAACGATATTGGCAAAGAAGAACGTTCTCCATATCTGAAAATTATAGATACAGCATTTGAATTTAGAAGCATCAGTTCAAAAAGGCGGGACATAAAACAAAGTTTGACTTTGTTGGGTTTCAAGTTTTTCAAAGCTGATGATAAGCTAAATATGCTGACAGGTATTTTTAAAAGAAAAAGCCCCCATAAAAGTTTTTATTAATTCTCGAATGTATAAATGGCTGATGGAGGAAAGCTAAAAATATCCTCTTTATTTAAAATAATTGAAATGAAAATTTTTTCAGATCAGACTTACAAAACCCAGGTTCTCATTAACGGCCTGAAAAATAAAATTGAACTGGTTAAAAACAAAGGACTCGATGAAAATTTTATTGCCCGTTTGGAAGAAAGCAACAATGTTATAAAAGTCGAGAACGAACAAATAGATAAATTAAAAACTGAAGCAAAATCCAGAACAAGGCAGGCTAACCAAAGATTAGATGAAGTCAAAACTCAGGTAAAAAAGGCTAAAAAAATCATCAAACTTAATTTTGATCAAAGTCATTGGAAAGATTTTGGAATCACAGATAAACGTTAGTAAAAATACGATTTGATCTATAAATATTTCAAAGAATTCCTGCCTTTAATATGAGCAGGAATTTTTTTTAACCAAAGTCACCTGCTTTTGGGGAAATTACCATATATTAGCCAATAATTACAATTACCTATTTTGTTAGTAATCAATTAAAATGGCCTTCCCTTATATAGAAGATAAAAAATTCGAAAAAATTACTTCTCTTCAAAAAGGAGAGTATGATACCTGTGTTTTCAAAAATTGCGACTTTTCAAAAGCAGATTTCTCTGAAATAAAATTTATAGAATGCAATTTTAAGGAATGCAACCTGAGCCTGGCAAATCTATACCAGGCGGCTTTCCTCGACACAAAATTCGCCGGCTGCAAAATGCTGGGACTACTTTTTTACAACTGCAACAAAAGCGGGCTTTCCTTTTCTTTTGAAAATTGTACCCTCAATGATTCTTCCTTTTATCAGACTAAAATCAGGGAAACAACCTTTAAAAATTCCAGTTTGCAGGAAACTGATTTTACAGAATGTGATTTAGCCGCTTCAGTCTTCGACAACTGCGATCTGCGGAATGCAAAATTCGAAAACACCAATATTGAGAAAGTCGACTTCAGGACTTCTTACAACTATTCAATTGATCCGGAACTGAACCGGATTAAAAAAGCGAGATTTTCTTTAACAGGAATTGCAGGACTTCTTGATAAGTATGACCTGGAAATTGAAGAAAAATAATCCCAATCATTATCCCATTAGCACATTATCTTATTAACCCATTATCTCATTAACCCATTATCTCATTATCCCATTAACCCATTACCCCATTATCTCATTTTCCCATAATAAAATTTTCACTCAAGATAACTCAACATCAATCTATTGGGCTAAAGCCCACTTAAATCCCCTACTATCAATCCGTTGGCTAAAGCCAACGGCAATTAAAAATTCAAAAATCTTCTACCTTTTCTCTTTTTGATTATCTCATTATCCCATTATCTCATTAACCCATTATCTCATTATCTCATTATCTCATTATCCCATTATCTCATTATCCCATTATCTCATTA
>JAUZOH010000264.1 GCA_030706565.1 Bacteroidota bacterium
CATAATCATGTAAAATATCCTGATTTTATTCATGCCAATAGACATGAGCATGCCCAATTCCCTGATTCTTTCAAGTACCACCATCAGCATGGTGTTGATGATGCCAAAACACATAGCCAGTAATAAAATCAGCATGATGACAAACAGCATCTGGGTCATAAAGTCGGTCATGATGCCGAGATCCGGGGAGATTTCTTTCCAGTTTTTTATGTCGAGTTCCGGAAAATGATTCTTTAACTTGTTGGTGACAGCTTCTGTACAATCGTTGTTGTTGAGCAATATGGCTATTTCATGGGCTTTGCCTTTTTCAAGTCCAATTAATCCGGAAAGTTCATCTTTTCTTAGATAAATATTCACCTCGTCAAATGAAGTGTTGATGGTTTTATAAATCCCGCAAACGCGGAAAGCTGCGTTAACCAGGCTTCCGTCTACAGACTGGAGGGTCAGCACAATTTTTGAGCGTAACTTTGCATGAATTTTTCCGGCCAATTTCTGGCTGATCACTACGGTGTTGGCGTGCTTTGAATCAAAATAGCTTCCCGAATTGCCTTTTATTTCACTATATATTTGAGTTACTTTTTTCTCTGTCCCCGGATCAACCCCATTTACGATTACACCAACGCCTGTTGTTGAAGTTGCTGCCATTGCAGCAAGTTTTAACCTTTCGCTAACGGCTTTTATTTCAGGGATATGGCGCATAAATGACATGATCTTATTGACCCCCTTTATGGTATCGCCTACATCTCTGTTGTTAAGATATTGCGGATTATGAATTTGGATGTGCGATATTTCGTTTTTGATGGCCAGTTCAACTCTTTGTTTGGCCATGCCGTTCATCAAAGCTGAAGTAAAAAGGCCACCAAACAGCCCAAATGCTATGGCCAAAATCACAACCAGGCTGCGCACTTTGTTGCGCCAGATATTTTTCCAGGCTATTTGAATAATCATGGTTTCCGGAGTGCTTTAATGATATTCAATCTCAAAACAGATATAAGGGGATAAGCGATGGCGATAATCATAATAATAAAAATGGCTAATCCCTGATGGAAGAAATAATCACTGTGCCAGGATACAGGCAATATCGGATCCATTCCGTATTGAACCATCATTTTGGCCAGGCTGCCCGATAGTTTTATCGGATGATAGTGAAAATAAGTGACAATAGGGATACTGCCAATCATTCCTGAAACAATTCCCAAAATGCCGATAAAAAACAATTCAATAGTCAGCTGAAGTGCCAGGAAGTATTTTTGCATGCCGACAGCTGTCATTACGCCAAATTCGTGCGTGCGTTCCGAAGTCATCATCAATACGGTTCCAAATATGCCAAAGCCGACAATGATGTATAAAATCAGCAATATAATAATCCCGCTGGCATTGTCCGATTTGAATTCCTGCACCAGCTCGGTGAGCATTTCTTTCCAGGTCATCACTTCATATTGCCGGCTGATGGATTTTTGAATGCTGTGGGCAATTTTATCGGTATTATCAATATCTCTGGGTTGGGTAAGGCTGACCATCAGCGAGGATAGCTGGCCGGGTGCTGAGTAGAATGACTGGCAAACCGGCAGGTTCATGTAAATGACCTGATTGTCAAATTCCGGAGCTGGCAGATGAATAATTCCCTGTATCCTGTACTTTCCTGCTGCACTTGTTCCATGGTATCCCTGGCTGATCAGTACAATGGTGTCGTTTACGGAAAGTTCAAGATGTCTGGCAAGCCTCTGGGCTACGAGCACTCCGCTATCGCCATAATGCAGGTAGTACCCCTGTACCAGTTTTTTCGACAATTTGGTATAGAGGTCTTCTTTCATGGGATTGATTCCTACCACCAGTACTCCTTTTGTTTTTAAACCTGAGGAAGCAAGGGCAAATGATTCGAGCCGGGGAACCAACCCGATCGTTGATGAATGTTTTTTCAATGTACTGTGGATTTTTGCGTCCAGGCCAGGATCGTAGGTAAAGGTGTTGTCAATGGTTTTGTTATCCCAATATCCACTGGCATGAACCTGGATATAGCCTGTATACGACTGAACAACGCTATCCAGCAGATACCTCCAGCTTCCCATGTGGAAGGCCCTCATGATAATTGCAAAGAACACGGCAAAGAAAATGGATGCTGCCGTAATCAGTGTCCTTCGTTTATTACGCCATATATTTCGCCATGCCAGTTTGATCATTTGCGCTGTGATTAACGGATGGTCTTCATGTTTTGCTGGGAGAAAAAGCCATCCTGAATGGGTATGTCGAATTTTACCATGATCAGGTCGACAAGAGTCCTGTTTCCTTTTTCATTGGCAGGAATAATTTCGTAATGAGTGAGGATATCCCTGTCATCCATGTACTTTATTTTTGAAGCAATTTCGGTTTTCACCAGGTAATTGTCTTCATCAAAAAATTCTGATTTCAACTGATGGTAGTCTTTTTTACTGATCCATTTGATGATGGAGCCCCAGACCACGGGTGTTCCCGGCTTAGGTACCAGTCTGATTTTATAGCAATCCATACCTTCCACTGTTTCCCTGCCTAAGAGTGTATGGTGATAATCATCAACTATGGATGATTCCTTGAGCAGATCGTCATTGGAAAAATCAGAACCCATCCATCCCTGCGACATCATGGAGGGCGGTAATTTGATCAGTCTTGAAATGGAAGGTACCCAATTCCATATTTCGTTCTTGCGCTTTAAAAAAGTCTGTCCTTTTTCTTTTGCCGGGCCGGTTATAAGGATTATCGAGAATTCCTTCCCTTTTGACCAGGATTTGAATGATACCGTTCTTTTCCAGGCAGGCCTCACGATTGTCATTACCATTTCACTTTTGTTGCTTTTACCTTCCAGCCTGTCGTATGCATGTTTTACAATTTCTTTCGCACTGATATTCTGACTATTCCCTCCCTGAAAGGCTAAAAGAGAAATTCCCAGTGAAAGCAGTAATTTTAATTTAATTGACATTTTCTCTTTGTCCATTTGATTAATGTGCAAGTTAGAAAATGTTTTAAAATTTTCCTTGCTTCCTTTTTAATAGAATCCATAGGATTTTGATTTATTTTTTAAGGATAAAAACAATTTTAGTATGCTGTTATTAGTACCTTCTTCCTTTTTCTTACATTTGTCAGATAATTGTGAAAGATATGTACAGTTTTGAAACCATACAGGAAATCCTTTCCAGAGAATTCTCGGCAATTAATTGGAAAGTGGATCCCAAAGAATTATACACACCCGTAGAATATGTCCTTTCCCTTGGGGGAAAGCGAATCAGGCCTTCGATGGTTTTGATGGCGTATAATATTTTTTCGGATGACATTGAAAAAGCTATTAAGCCTGCCATAGGACTGGAAATATTCCATAATTTCACCTTGTTGCATGATGATATTATGGATAAAGCGCCTATCCGAAGGAATAAACCCACCGTTCATACCCGCTGGAATGAGAACGTGGCCATACTTTCTGGAGATGCCATGTGTATTAAGGCTTATGAATACCTGGGACAGTGCGAAGGCAAGTATTTAAAGCCGGTTTTTGATGTTTTTACGCAAACAGCCCTTCAGGTATGTGAAGGCCAGCAATATGACATGAATTTTGAAACAGCCGATACGGTGAATATTGACCAATATCTTGAGATGATCAAACTGAAAACATCCGTCTTGCTTGCTGCAAGCCTCAAAATTGGTGCAATATTGGGCGGTGCATCTGAAAAGGATGCAGATTTGCTTTACAGTTGCGGTTGTAATTTCGGACTTTCTTTTCAATTACAGGATGATTTGCTTGATGTATACGGTGATCAGGACATCTTTGGAAAGAAAATCGGCGGAGATATTGTGGCCAACAAAAAGACCTATTTGCTGATTCAGGCTTTGGAAGCAGCTACAGATAAAGAAAAAGTTGAACTTAACGGTCTGCTTAAGGATCAGTCCATTGATGCAAATACCAAAGTAGCCCGGGTAAAAGCTTTTTACGATAAGAAAAATGTAAAAGCTATTACCGAAGCTGCAATTGGCAAATATTTCTCAAAGGCAGTTGTCGACCTCTTCACTGTCGATGTGCCTGAGAACAAGAAAAACGAGTTAAAGCGGATTATATCAATGATGATTGGCCGGGAAAAGTAAATTTAAACTGCAAATTCACCGGTATCCAGCCATTCATTCTTGATGAGGCACCACCAGTCTATTGCTAATCCTTTAAGAAGATATTCATACGGCAGCCAGCCATAACCCTGTTCGCCCCAGCCTTTTCCCCAGGAATTCCTGATCAGAAAGGCTCCTGTGGTTTCTTTTGCTTTGGGAAGGGCATTTTTTATAAGCATATTATCGTCGTATCCGACGGCTGCAATGGCATGTCCACCTACAGATCTTTCGTTTTCAACCGGGAAAGGAATACGTCCTGTTTTATCTGCCTGGTGGTATGAACTGTAGACTGTTATCCCAAACATGGCAGGAATTCCGGCAGCCAGATTTGTTTTTATTGCGTTCAGTATATCCTCAGGCTTAGTTGACGGTTTATCAAGTTTGTAATAAGTAATGGCCTGATAGTTTTGGGCAAATGAATAGCAAAAGGCAGAAGGTTCTTTATCAAAATCACTGGTTATATAGGGCCAGAATTCTTCCGGCACCACACCAAACAAAGCCAGTGCACCCATTGTTTTGCGAAGGTAAGCACCCGTATCGCCGGTTTGGCGCATCAGGTTTCTGGTTGTTTTATATAAGAAAAGCCTGGAAGCATCAATATGTTTGCTGAAAGAGCGTCTTTCGAAATATTCAACTATTCCAATGCAGGCATGAGCAGTACAGGCGCCCAGATTTCCCTGATCTTCAACAGGTGAACACCATTGACGTAAATCCGTACTGGATGGTAATTTTGTGGCAGGAGCTTTGGCAATTCCTGCTTTTTTCAAAATGGGTTTGATTAAGGGATGCTCAGCCGAGTAATCTCTAAAATCAGGATAATCGGGCAGCCATCCCATCTTAAAACAGTTGGTTTCAGAATTCATGGTTTTTCTTTTTAGTTAAACTTTTAAGAAATTAATTGTGGAATTGAATGTTATTAACCAAAATTATTTCAAAAGTTTAAGAAACCAACCGGCTATCTCTTAAAAAATCTTAAATTATGCTACCTTTAATTTGTTCATATTCACTTTTTCCAACTTCTCTTTGGCATAAGCAAGAGTAATGGTAAGCGCGTTTTCATTTTTAGAAGGCAGTTCATACATGGCATCCGTCATGATGGCTTCACAAATCGAACGTAATCCTCTGGCTCCCAGGTGAAATTCAATTGCTTTTTCAACAATATAATCCAGAACCTTTTCATCAAAGGTCAAATCAATGTTGTCCATTTTGAACAGCTTTTTGTACTGTCTGATGATGGAATTTTTAGGCTCTGTCAATATTTTCCTTAAAGTATCGTGATC
>JAUZOH010000265.1 GCA_030706565.1 Bacteroidota bacterium
AAAAGATTGCCCAGCTGGTTAGTCGTATCATTGACATAAAAATGCATATTGCTGGCTGAAGTAAAGGTTGCCCGGACATCAAAACTACTTGCAGAACTGAGATTGCCCTTCAACCCAAAATAAGCCGAAAGCAAACTGGTATTTTTCACAGGTAAACCCGGAACAATAAACTGGTTCTCGGAAGCTATCCTCAAATAACTGTTTTTCTGCAGACTGCCATCAACTCCGACATAGCCGGTCAGGAATTTATCAATGAATGTGTAAGAAAACATAGCCGAGGGATAAAAATATATCTCTGTACCGTCATTATTTTCGAAATAAAGGCCAAAACCCGCACGAAAGCCCCATCCATTGTTATTCTGACCTATTGATGGTTTGATCGCAATAATGCTGCTGGTTGTAGAATCTCCTACTGCAGATTTATTGTAAATGCTAATTTCATCATCAAGTTTAATCAGAAAATGTTTAAAGTATTTTTCAAAATTGCCGGTTAGGTTTATTGAATTTTCATAATTTTTATTTTTATCCCTGAAAAAATCGTAGTTAAGTCCCAGGTCATAATTCAACTGTGCTGAATCATAAATTGTTTTATAATGGGCATTGGCATTCACATCCAGGAAGGACTGGCGGATGTTGCCCTTGCTTAATGAAGTATCAAGGCCGGGATTGTAACCATAATCATATACTCCTTCGTTATCCAAACCCAAACTCCCTGAAAGCAGTGATTTTTTAAAAAACTTCTTCCCGTAAGCCTTTACCAGATTAGTGCTATAACCTGCAAAAACCCTTTTGTCATTGTCAAGGGTAACTTTACCCTGAGAAGAAAGATGGTTAAATAAAAAGCCCAAACTATAATCCTTAGACCTCAGGCTATTGACATTTACTTCCAGCAAGGGAGTATAATGAGTACCCAAACCTGCCTTTATATATCCGCGGTAAAGCTTGGTGATTGGCTGGGGTAACATCTTGGCAGCCGTAATAGGCCTTAACTGGAACTCGGTATCAAAACGTTTTGAAAAAATATTGTAGTTAAACGAAGGACGCTGTCTCAGGGTATCATCCGGAACAGGAAGCAGGTTGATCTTATTTGCTTCCGGCAGTGTAGGTTCATAAGGTTTGACAACCTCTACATCACGGTTAAGTATATTTTGACCGTATACCGGATGTGCCAGAAAAATTATCAGAATTATAATGGAGAAAAAATATTTTGCTTTCATACGTATATAATTTATGTTTTAAGGTCGTATGGAACATCCAGGTATTAGATTCATTAGTGTTGTGTGTTTAATGAATCATGGCGTTTCATAAGCTTATATATATTGAAAATAATCAATGTCCTATTTGTACTTATTTCTGTTCTTTATTTTTGTGATCAGTATTCCCTTCAGATTGATGAAACATCTTACGGTCATCAATCTTCTTAAGTTTTTCTTTAGCTTCATCAAGTATACCGTCCGTTTTATTGTCATAATTATCAATAATGCTCTGCAGGGTATGGGAAGCCTGGAAATCATCTCCCTTTTGCACATATATGTCTGAAAGCAGGACGAAACCTTTTGCAATCCAATATTGATAAGCCGTATTTTTAGAAATAAAATCAAACAATTCTTTTTCCGATTCCTTAAAATTTGACTTACGGTAAAGAATTTCAGCTACCCGGTATTTTGCTTCAGCACCTTCTGCGCTTCTCACTTCTTTGGAAAGAGGCCTGAAATAAATCATTGCAGAGTCAATGCTATCGCGGTCGTAATAAGTTCTGGCAATTTTATAACTAGATTCCCTGGTCAATTCCTCAGAAACATTATCGGTTGATAAAATTTTATGAGCTGAAGCAAGGGTTTGGTTATAATTTTTCGAAAGAAAAGCACAACGCATCTCTCCGGTAAGTGCTTCAAGAACATTGTTTTTATTTTCGGCCTGTTTTTCCAGCATGGAATAGTTATCAAAAGCTGCGGCATAATCTTTATTATTGAAATTGATTTCTGCAGCACCCATCAAAGCCTGTTCTGTAAAGTCACTTTTGGGTTTCGAGATGATGTAGTTATATGATTTAAGTGCCTCGTTATAATTTTTCTGCTTGGAATCGCAATCAGCTTTATAGAAATGGGCAGTCACTAAAAAATTCCCGTTAGGATAATTGTCAATGTACTTGTTCATACTTTCAAGCGACTTGCTGCAGTCGCCTGCCATATACAGATTCTCTGCCGCAGTAAAGGTAAGTGAATCCTGTTCGGCCGTACTCACATTTTGTTCGTTACCAAGGCTTTTCATGAAATTGACATATTCGCCAATCTGATTCATATCCACATAGATATTTTTGATCCCTGTAAGCGCATATCTTGATTCATCGGTAGCCGGGAATTCCTTGACCAGTCTTTTATAACTTTCAAGGGCCTTGTCATTGTTGTCATTATTATAATATTCAAGGCCTAACTGCAGCAATGCCTTTTTAACATAACTGCTGGAAGGGTAATCACTCAATAACCGGTTATAATACTCAATGGCTATCTTCCTGTTCTTCAGGGCCATATAGCTTTTACCCAATTCATACAAGGCATTATCAATATATGGAGAATTAGGATAGTCTTTCATCAGGCTGCTAAGCAGCTCAATTTTCTTCTCATTCCGGTCAACCAGGCCATAGCAGAAAGCTTTTTGGAACATGGCGTAATCCACATCGGCCGTTTTCATTGCAATGGCTTTTTCATAATTTTCCATTGCATCCCAATAACGCTTTGCCACGAAATACGTATCGCCAATACGGTTGTATGCATCACAGACTGTCTTATCGCGGGATGATTTCATCAGGGTGACATATTTCTTGAACCAAAGCATGGCATTGGTATATTCTTTACGGTTATAATAAGCATAACCCAGAGAATAATGGGACTGATTGTATTCTTTTATAAAGGAGGCATCATGCGAGGTAAGGAAATCATTGTAGTTCACAATGGCTTCAGTATATTTACCCAGGCGATAATAAGCTTCGCCTTTCCAGAAATAGGTTTTAGCCAAAATATCCTTATAGAATTGCCCATATTTAAGGGATTTATTAAAAAGGGCAATAGCTTCCCCATATTCCTGATTGGTCAGCAATTCCAACCCTCTGTAATAAGCAGCCCGTTGATAAGCTTTCAGGGCTGATTCATCCTTAACCTTTATTTTATCCAAAAATTCCAATGCATCCTTATAATTCTTGGTAGTCAGGTAAGCCTGAACCAGGTAAGTGTAGGCCTCATCGGTCCGTTCTGAATTCGGATACTGCTTAATATACTCGTTAAGTGCATTGACCGCTTCATTAAATGGCGAATAAGAAAGCTCATAAGTAACCAGCGCATAATTAAATAAAGCATCTTCCTTTATCTTGGGGTCAAAATCGAGTTTGGAAGCAGAAGAAAAAGCCATCCTGGCCGAATTTTTGTCATGTAAATGAATGTAGCAATCAGCCAGGTGATACATGGCATTCTGGCTGATCAGGTTATTAAGGTCAGCCAGTGGTTCAAACTCCTTGGCTGCCTTTGCATAATCCTGATTCTTGTAATAGGCATATCCCAGTTCGTAGCAATCCTCCTTTGATGGGCTTTTGGCTTCTTCAAAGTATTTCTCAAAATAAGGGATACATTCCCTAAACTTATTTTTCCTGTAATAGGATTCACCAACAATTCTGGAAACCTCGGCTGCCCTGCCCGGAGAAACAGAATCCAGCATATTGGCAGCGTAATCTATTACTTTATCATAGTTCTGTTCCAAGTAATAGATTTGTACAATATAATAAGGGACAATCGGAGCGAAAGTTTCATCATCCGTAAGTTTCAGAAAACCCTTAAGGGCTGTCCCGTAATTTTTCTGGGTATAGCTGATATGAGAATAATAATAAGTTGCAGGAGATGAGTATTTGTTGTCAGTATCTTTGATTTCATTAAAACATTTTCTGGCCTTTTCCAGACTATCCTTTGAGAAATAGCTGTAACCCAAATCAAACCAGTATTCTGCCACATCCTCCTGGCTCAATCCACTGCGGTCAATCTTTTTAAAGCAGGTTATCGCTTCATCATAATTTTTAAGGTTATAATGATATTTACCAAGCTTAAAGAACAGTTCCTGAGACCTTGGACTTTCAGGATGAGATTTGACAAAACGGCTGACCAGATAACTTGCATCCGGATTGTACAATTCAATTGCACAATCTGCCGAATAATACTCTGCATCTACAACATAGCCAGAACTTTCAGAACCCTTCTGATGGATATAATCGGTAAATAATTTCTGGGCAGCTCCATATTTTTGTTTTTCGTACAAATCCTTGGCCCTCTTAAAAGATGCATCCGGCTCTGTAGAAATCAGCATCCGCTGGGCAAACGACATTTGGCCAAAAACACTAAAAAATAAGATAACGATAAAAATAAACCTAAAAACCTGCTTCATATAATTTATGCTTTAAAGGGGCTAAATTAAGGATAAAATACTTTCAGGCAATTCCTGAATTTTATTTTTCTAAACATTACGAATTTAAACTTTTTCCACAAATTCAGAGTAGTCCCTAATCAAAATAAATTTTATCTTCTGAAATCCGTATCTCTACAAAAAACATACCTAAAATATTTTCCTTTTGCCTGAATTCAATTGCTTTTTATTTTGACATACTTAATTTAGTGCCCAGAACCAACTTTTTACTATCTTTTAGTTATTATTTTTGCAGCATGCATCTTCCTTTTTGAAAGAACATTAAACCAGAGCTGAAAGTACAGAACTCAAAAGGGAAATAACCATAGATTTGGTTTGACATTCTAAATCATCAAAATCAGGTAATAATGAATATGATTAAGAAAATCGTTCGAATCGTCAAAGTCTTTCTCAGGGACATCCAGTATCAAAATCATCAGCCTGAATTTGGAGCATTAAAGATACTGAGATACATTGGCCCCGGGCTACTGGTAACAGTGGGATTTATTGACCCCGGTAATTGGGCCTCGAATATTGGAGCCGGAGCAGGTTTTGGATATAACCTGCTGTGGGTTATTACTATTTCGACCCTTATGCTGATCATTCTTCAGCATAATGTGGCCCATCTGGGAATTGCCACCGGCCTTTGCTTGTCCGAAGCAGCCACGATATATACTCCCGCCTGGGTTTCAAGGACTATTTTATCAACCGCCATGATGGCATCTGTTTCTACTTCTTTGGCAGAAATTCTTGGAGGTGCCATAGCCCTCAATATGCTCTTTCACATTCCCATACCGGCAGGGGCCATTCTTGTCCTGGTTTTCGTCTTTATCATGCTTTTTAACAATTCATATAAAATCATTGAAAAAATCATTATCGGTTTTGTTTCCATCATCGGGCTTTCCTTCTTATATGAACTGACCCTGGTAAATATAGACTGGGCCCAGGCAGGAATTCATT